>DASQTE010000214.1:0-9298 GCA_035642035.1 Blastococcus sp. | reverse complement strand
AAGGTGCGCTACGTCAGCACCGAGGAGTTCACCAACGAGTTCATCAACCTGGTGCACTCCGGCCGGGCCGAGGACTTCCGCCGTCGCTACCGGGACATCGACTTCCTGCTGATCGACGACATCCAGTTCCTCGAGCGGGCCGAGCGCACGCAGGAGGAGTTCTTCCACACCTTCAACACGCTGCACAACGCCAGCAAGCAGATCGTCATCACCTCCGATCGCGCGCCGAAGAAGCTGACGACACTGGAGGACCGGCTCCGCACGCGGTTCGAGTGGGGCCTGATCACCGACGTCCAGGCGCCCGACCTCGAGACCCGCATCGCGATCCTGCGGAAGAAGGCCTGGGGCGAGCGGCTGCAGGTGCCCGACGCGGTGCTGGAGTTCATCGCCAGCAAGGTGCAGACCAACATCCGCGAGCTCGAGGGCGCGCTGATCCGGGTGACCGCGTTCGCGTCGCTCAACAAGCAGCAGGTCGACCTGCCGCTGGCCGAGCTGGTGCTGAAGGACCTGATCAGCGACGAGCAGGGCCCGCAGATCACGGCGGCGATCATCATGGCGGCCACCGCGGAGTACTTCTCCGTGACGATGGAGGAGCTGCAGGGCTCCAACCGCAGCCGCACGCTGGTCAACGCCCGTCAGATCGCGATGTACCTGTGCCGCGAGCTGACCGAGCTCTCCCTCCCGCGGATCGGTGCCTCCTTCGGCGGCAAGGACCACACCACGGTCATGCACGCGGTCAAGAAGATCACCAACCTGATGAGCGAGCGGCGGGCCACCTACACGCAGGTCACCGAGCTCACCGCCCGCATCAAGAGCCGCGCCCGGCAATAACACTGCGGTCCTCCGGACCGCACCGGCGGGGGTGGTGACTCAGACGGGTCGGGGACGGCACCTGTCGCGCCGAGTGGGCCCGGAGGGTCCGCGCAGGCGCGACTCAACGGCTCGACGGCGGCGGGGGACTGCTCCTGGCCGCGGTGTCGTCCGGAGGACGACAGAGTTATCGCGTCGTTGTCCCAGGAGTTGTCCACAGCGGTGGACAGATGTCGACACCGGAGAACCCGTCATCAGGAGCGGTAGCTGCCGGTATCCGGCCGGTCACCGTCCTCGACAGGTCGAGAAGTTGTCCCCAGGAATGTGCACAGGTTGGGGAGATCTCGTACCCGCCGGGTCACCCGCGGTGACCGAGGCCTGGGTCGGCGGGTCCGTCGTCGAGACCCTTGACACCGTGCTGACCTGCGCTTATGTGCCTGTACGGCCCGTGTCGGGTGCCTCGCTGCCCGGCCGGCCGATCGTGCCCTGGGCACGGCCTGGGGATCGAGCCGGGAGAGGCAGGGGACAGGGGGTGGACGCCGGTGGGCGTCGGTGAACAACCGTCGAGATGTCCACGTGTCGACAACAGGGAGACGGTCACCGCCCACAATCGGCCAACAGGGCGATTCCGGCCCTGAGCAGCACGAAGGGGCTCGATCCCCAGCTTCCACACGTGTGATGACGAGGATGAGGGAGTTATCTCGGAGAATTCTCGAACCACACTCTGGGTGGGGACGCTCCGTTCCGGAGGGCCCGAGAGCCCGCACAGAGGCACGGAAGTGGTCCGGGAACGGTGGGCTCCGAGGGACAGGAACCAGCTCATCGAGGGACCGGGGTTTCCCCCAGAGGGACCGCAGCAGGCACGATGAGCACCGCACCGGCGCCGGACGCACGTCGTCCCGCTGCCGGTACCAGGAACAGGCGCACCCGCCAGAGGGGCGCCGACGCTGAGCTGGGGTGGGTCGAGAGATGAAGTTCCGGGTGGCACGTGAGGTGCTCGCCGATGCCGTCGCCTGGACGGCACGCAGCCTGCCGCCGCGTCCGTCCGTGCCGGTCCTGGCCGGGATCCTGCTAGAGGTAGACGGCAACCAGCTGTCGGTCTCCGGCTTCGACTACGAGGTGTCGGCCCGCGCCGAGGTCGACGTGAACGCCACCGAGGCCGGCCGCGTGCTCGTCCCCGGTCGGCTGCTCGCGGAGATCACCCGCGCGCTCCCGCCGCACCAGGTGGACATCACCGCCGAGGGTCCGCGGTTGTCGATCACCTGCGGCAACGCCCGGTTCAGCCTGCCGACGCTGCCGGTCGAGGACTACCCGTCCCTGCCGTCCATGCCGTCGTCGGCCGGGCTGGTGGACAGCGACGTCTTCGCCGAGGCGGTCGGCCAGGTGGCCGTGGCCGCCGGCCGCGACGACACCCTCCCCATGCTCACCGGCGTCCGGCTGGAGATCGAGGACGACCTGATCACCCTCGCCGCCACCGACCGCTACCGCCTGGCGGTGCGCGAGTTCGCCTGGCGGCCGGAGACCCCGGGGGTGTCCGCCGCGGTCCTCGTGCCGGCCCGGACCCTCGCCGACGCGGCGAAGACGCTCACCAGCGGCCCGGAGATCGTGCTGTCGCTGTCGTCCGGGAGCTCCGGCGAGGGGATCCTCGGCCTCTCGGGCAAGGACCGGCAGACGACGACCCGCCTGCTCGACGCGGAGTTCGTGAAGTACCGCGCGATCATGCCGAGCGAGTCCAACTCGCACGCCACGCTGCCGGTCGGGCTGTTCACCGACGCCGCCAAGCGCGTCGCCCTGGTCGCCGAGCGGGGCACCCCGCTGCGCTGCGAGTTCACGCCCGGGCAGGTCACCCTGCGCGCCGGTGGCACGGACGAGGAGGGCCAGGCCGAGGAGCGCTGCGACGTCGAGTTCGACGGCGAGCCCCTGACGATCGGCTTCAACCCGACGTTCCTGCTCGACGGGCTGGCGGCCGTGCACAGCGAGCGCGCGCGGATGGACTTCACCAGCCCGCTCAAGCCGGCCGTGCTCTCGGGGGTCGAGGAGCCGGCGGCCGACGACGGCCAGGCTCGCCCGGCCGAGCGGACCGGCAGCTACCGCTACCTGATCATGCCGGTGCGCCTGCCCGGCTGAACGGCCCGGTGTCGCGCGCCGCGGTTCCGGCCAGCACGATGGACCACCGACCACCGCACCACCGTTGAGAGGGGACGCCGTCGTGCAGCTGGGCATGATCGGGCTGGGCAAGATGGGCGGCAACATGACCGAACGGCTGCGCCGCGCCGGTCACGAGGTGGTCGGCTACGACCACTCGTCGCCCAAGCGGGACGTCGAGAGCTTGTCCGAGCTCGTCGAGGCCCTGCCGGCCCCCCGCGTCGTGTGGGTGATGGTCCCGTCGGGCGAGCCGACCCGGTCCACCGTCGAGCAGCTGGGCGAGCTGCTCAGCCCCGGCGACGTCGTCATCGAGGGTGGCAACTCCAAGTACACCGACGACCAGGTGCACGACGTCATGATGCGCGAGAAGGGCATCGGCTACATCGATGCCGGCGTCTCCGGTGGGGTGTGGGGCCTGGAGAACGGCTACGCATTGATGGTCGGCGGCACGAAGGAGGACGTCGCCAAGGCCCAGCCGATCTTCGACGCCCTCCGGCCGCCGACGCCGAAGGACGAGTCCGGGCAGGAGATGCCCGGCGTGGGCTTCGTGCACGCCGGCCCGGTGGGTGCCGGGCACTTCAGCAAGATGGTCCACAACGGCATCGAGTACGCGATGATGCAGGCCTACGGCGAGGGCTACGAGTTGCTGGCCGCCGTCGACCTGGTCGAAGACGTCCCCGGCGTCGTCGCCTCCTGGACCCAGGGCACCGTCATCCGCTCCTGGCTGCTCGACCTGCTGGTCCGGGCGCTGCAGGAGGACCCGGAGCTCGAGCGCATCAGGGGCTACGCGGAGGACTCCGGCGAGGGCCGCTGGACCGTCGAGCAGGCCATCGAGAACGCCGTCCCGATGCCGACGATCGCCGCCTCGCTCTTCGCCCGCTTCGTCTCCCGCCAGGACGACTCGCCCACCATGAAGGCCGTCGCCGCCCTCCGCCAGCAGTTCGGTGGCCACGCGGTGCAGGCCATCCAGGCGCAGGAGGCCGAGCGCCCGGCATGAACGAGGACCACCCTTCCCCCCACGCCTCGCAGGCTCGGCGCGGGACCCTGAAGGGCGGCCGTTCCAGCACGTCACCGCGTCAGTCCTGACATGTACGTACGGCACCTGCAGCTCGGGTCGTTCCGCAGCTGGGAGCGCGTGGACCTCGCGCTGGGCCCCGGCCCGACAGTGTTCGTCGGGCGCAACGGCGAGGGCAAGACCAACCTCGTCGAGGCGGTCGGCTACCTGGCGACGATGAGCAGCCACCGCGTCTCCAGCGACGCCCCGATGGTCCGCCACGGCGACACGCAGGCCGTCGTGCGGGCCGCGCTGCGGCGCGGGGACCGCGAGCTGCTCGTCGAGATCGAGATCAACCCCGGGCGGGCGAACCGGGTGCGGGTCAACCGCGGTCCGCTGCCCCGGCCGCGGGAGCTGCTCGGCCTGGTCCGGACGGTGCTGTTCGCGCCCGAGGACCTCGCGCTGATCCGCGGCGACCCCACCGAGCGACGCCGGTTCCTCGACGAGCTGCTCGTGACCCGCACCCCCCGGCTGGCCGGCGTCCGGTCGGACTACGACCGCGTGCTCAAGCAGCGCAACGCCCTGCTGAAGACGGCGCGCCTCGCCCGCGGCAAGGCGATGGAGACCCTCGACGTCTGGGATGGGCACCTGACCGACTTCGGCGGTCAGCTCCTGGCGGCGCGGCTGCTGCTGGTCGCCGACCTCGCCCCGCACATGGCGCAGGCCTACGCCGGGGTAGCGGGTGAGGGGGCGGCGGTGGCCGGCCTCGGCTACAGCTCGACCGTGCCGCTCGCCGGGGACGGGACGGCGGTGGGCCCGGACGCGCCCGTGCCCTCGGCCGCCGAGCTGACCGCGGCCATGCGGGAGCGGATCGCCGAACGGCGGAGCGACGAGCTGGACCGGGGCATGACGCTGGTCGGCCCCCACCGCGACGACCTGGTCATCCACCTCGGTCCGGCGCCGGCCAAGGGGTTCGCCAGCCACGGGGAGTCGTGGTCGCTGGCGCTCGCGCTCAAGCTGGCGACCTTCGCCCTCTTGAGGGCCGAGGGCGAGGACCCGATCCTGGTCCTGGACGACGTCTTCGCGACCCTCGACGCCGAGCGGCGGGCCGCGCTGGCCGCCGTCGCCGCCTCGGCCGAGCAGACGCTGATCACGGCGGCTGTGCTCGACGACGTGCCGCAGGAACTGCGCGGCGCCCGCGTCGAGGTGGGCGGCGGGTACGCGGTCCTGGTGAAGGATGCGATCCCGGCCGGCGAGGGGAGCGGGTCGTGAGCGAGCTTGCGAGCTCAGCATGGGCACAGCAGCGTTCGCGAAGGCGGCTGACGAGCGCCAGCGAGGAGGCGGCGTGAGCGAGGAGCGTCCGGCCCGGCCGAGCGACATCGCCCGGGCCGCGCTGGAGGCGGCGCGGGCCGCGTCGGCCGCGCGTCCCCAGCCGACCCGTCGCCGGATCGCCGGACCGCGGCGGAAGTGGACCGGTGCCGGGCCGGGAGCCGACGACCCGCAGCCCCTCGGCCGCCTGGTCGACTCGCTGGTGACCGAGCAGGACTGGTCGGAGCGCACCCGGGTCGGCGCCGTCTTCGGCCGCTGGTCGGCGCTCGTCGGCCCGGACATCGCCGAGCACTGCCGGCCGGAGACCCTCACCGAGGGCGAGCTGCTGGTGGTGGCGGAGTCGACGGCGTGGGCGACCCAGCTGCGGCTGCTGGCACCGACGATCCTCGGCAAGCTGCGCGCCCAGGTCGGCGGGGACGTCGTGACGCGCTTGCGCGTTGTCGGACCGACGGCCCCGAGCTGGAAGAAGGGTCCGCGCTCGGTGCGCGGCCGGGGCCCTCGGGACACGTACGGCTGAGCGGCACGCCCGGCTGGGCGACACGGACGGCGACTGGCACGACGGAAGGGCACCGATGAGCACCCCGCGGGACCGCGACGGCTTCGACGACGACGAGGCGGGCCGCGCCTGGCAGGAGCCGGCCCACCTCTCGGGGGACGAGCCGGCCGACGACGCGCCCAACTTCGCCGACCGCCGCAAGCAGCCGCGCGACAGCGACCACACCGCAGAGGGCGCCGGCTGGCAGCCGCCCGGCTGGGACCTGCCGCCGGCCACGCCCGACCGGGGGCCGGGGGTCGACCCGTCGTGGGCTCCACCGTCCCCTCAGCCGCCGCAGTCCTCTCAGCCGCCGCCGCCACCGCAGGAGCCGCCCGCGGGCGCGGTGCCGGAGCGGACCGGTGGCCTGTTCGGCGGCCGGCAGCGGCAGCGCGACCCGGAGATGGCGCGGGCGTTCACCTACGAGGGCGACCAGTTCGGGGCGCAGAGCTGGGCGCTGCAGCGGGGCTGGACCGTCTCCGACGGCAGCGGTCCCGAGGACGCCGGCCTTGCCGAGCTCCTCGCCGGCGCCCCGGTGCGGCCGGGCAAGGAGGCCCGCGCGGCCGGGGTGCTGCGCGGCCGCGCCGGCCAGGTGGAGCTCGTGGCGTTCGACGTCGTCTACCCGTGGGGCAGGCAGTGGGTGGCCAAGTACGCCGTGACCGCCGCGCCGCTGCTCGGTGCGGTGCCGGCCATGCGGCTCTCCCCGGCGCGGCTGTGGAAGCACCGCACCGGCGGGCTGGTGCCGGTGCCCAGCGGGAACGAGGCGTTCGACAGCCGGTGGCAGCTGCTGGCCGCCGAGGACGGTCCGCAGGTGCGCCGCCTCGTCCAGGACCCCGCCGTCCAGGGGCTGCTCCTGGGCACCGACGACGGCGACGAGTTCTGGACCGGCGTCGGGCATCTGGCCGCCGTCCGCCCGGACGGCCACCGGCCGCAGCTCATCGAGCACCACGCCCGGCTGCTGACGGCGCTCGTCGGCGCGGTCGGCGCCGGGTACTGACCGGGCCGATCCGCTGACCGCCCCGGAACCGGCGCCCGCTCCCTCGGGGGCGGGCCTGCGGGAACTCCTCCCGCTGCTGCGGCCGCACCGCCGTGCGTTGGCCGCGGCCGCGGCGCTGTCCCTGGTGGCCGCCGTCGGCGCGCTGGCCCAGCCGGCCCTCGTCGCCCGGGTCATCGACGTGGTCGGCTCCGGGGAGCCGCTGCTGCCCGCCGTCTCCCTGCTGGTCGTGGTGCTGCTCGCCGCCTCGGCGCTGTCCGCCTTCCAGCAGTTCCTGCTGCAGCGCACGGCCGAGGGCGTCGTGCTCACCACTCGGGAGCTGCTCGCCGACCGGCTGCTGCGGTTGCCGGTGGCCGAGTACGACCGGCGGCGCACCGGCGACCTGATGTCGCGGGTCGGCGCCGACACCACGCTCCTGCGCGCGACGGTCACCTCCGGGGTCGTCGACGTCGCGGGGTCCGTGGTGCTCGCGGTCGGTGCGGTGATCGCCATGGCGCTGGTCGACGGGTGGCTGCTGCTGCTCACCGTCGTGTCCGTCGCCATCGGCGTGACCACCGCGGTGCTGGCCTCCCGTGGGGTGCGGCGGCTGTCGCGGCAGGCGCAGGAGGAGGTCGGCGCGATGACCGCCGCCGTTGAGCGGGCGCTCTCGGCGGTGCGGACCATCCGCGCCAGCGGCGCCACCACCCGCGAGGTGGCGGCGGTGGGAGGCAGCGCGCGGCGGGCGTTCGACGCCGGCGTCCGGGTCGCGCGGCTGGAGGCGCTCGTCTCGCCGGCCGGGTCGATCGCCGTGCAGGGCGCCTTCCTGGCCGTGCTCGGCGTCGGCGGCTACCGGGTGGCCAGCGGGTCGATCAGCGTCGCGGAGCTCGTCGCGTTCATCCTCTACCTCTTCCTGCTGGTCATGCCCCTGGGCCAGGCGATCGGGGCGTGGACCCAGCTGCAGACCGGCCTGGGCGCCCTGGCCCGGATCCAGGAGATCCTCGCCCTCGCGCCCGAGGAGGACGAACGGGCGGAGCGGCCCGGTGCCGCCGTCGTCCCTCGGGTCGGAGCGCCGCTGCTCGAGCTGGACGACGTCTCCTTCGCCTATCCCGACGGCACGCCGGTGCTGCGCGGGGTCTCCCTGCAGGTGCCGGCCGGCAGCCGGGTCGCGCTGGTCGGGCCCTCGGGCGCGGGCAAGTCGACGATCCTGGCGCTGATCGAGGGCTTCTACCCGGTCGGGTCCGGCGCCGTCCGCTGGGCGGGGACCGACGTCCGGGAGACGCCGCGCGCGGCGCTGCGCGCCCGGCTCGGCTACGTCGAACAGGAGGCGCCGGTCCTGGCCGGGACCGTCCGGGACAACCTCCTGCTCACCCGGCCCGACGCGACCGACCCCGAGCTGTGGGCCGTGCTCGCCGACGTGGGCCTCACCGAGGTGGTGCGCCGCTCCCCGCGCGGCCTCGACGTCCTGGTCGGCGACGAGGGGGTGCTGCTGTCCGGCGGCGAGCGGCAGCGCCTGGCGATCGCCCGATCCCTGCTGGCCCGCCCCGAGCTGCTGCTCCTGGACGAGCCGACGGCCAGCCTCGACGCCCGCAACGAGGGGCTGCTGCGCGAGACGCTCGCCGCGGCCGCCGCGGACCGGGCGCTGCTGGTGGTGGCGCACCGGCTGTCGACGGTGCTGGACAGCGACCAGATCGTGGTGCTCGACCAGGGCCGCGTCGTCGCGAGCGGCACTCACGCGGAGCTGGTGGACAGCAGCCCCCTGTACCGCGAGCTGGCGGCCGCCCAACTGCTCGTGTGAGGCCCCGGATGATCAGGTGACCTGATCGTTCCGGGTCCTGGCTCACGGTGGACGGTGAGCCAGGACCCGCCACGGTGAGCCAGGACGGCGACGGCGTCTCAGTCGGGCTGCTCCGCGACGCGGGCGACGCCCTTGACCATGCCGCCGAAGACGATGCCGTGGAACGCGGCGACCGCCCACCAGTAGGCGTGCCCGGCCAGCCCGCGCGGCGCGAAGGTGGCCCGCTGCCGCAGCACCGCCCCGGTCCCCTCCTCGTGTTCCACGTGGAACTCGAGCCAGGCCAGACCCGGCAGCCGCATCTCGGCCCGCAGCCGGAGCAGCCGGCCGCGCTCGATCTCCTCGACCCGCCAGAAGTCGAGGGCGTCGCCGACGTAGAGCTTGCCGGGGTCGCGCCGTCCCCGGCGCAGGCCGACGCCGCCCACCGCCCGGTCCAGCCAGCCGCGCACCCGCCAGGCCAGCGGGAAGGAGTACCAGCCGTTGTCGCCGCCGATCCCCTCGACGACGCGCCACAGCGCGGCCGGGTCCGCCGCCGTCGTCCGGGTCCGCTCGTCGACGTACAGCGTGCCGCCGGCCCAGTCCGGGTCGGTCGGGAGCGGGTCGGAGGGGGCCCCGGGCACCGAGGCCTCCGACCACCGGGTGGTGACGGCCGAGCTCCGGACGCGGGCGACCGCCAGGCGGACGGCCTCGTCGAAACCGAGCAGCCCCTCCGGCGGGTCGGGG
>DASQTE010000213.1:0-19234 GCA_035642035.1 Blastococcus sp. | reverse complement strand
GCCAGCGGGCGAGCTCCCAGACGAGGGTCTTGGGCACGTCCTTGATCGGGCCGAAGCCGCCGGCCGAGTCGCCGTAGAGCGTGGAGTACCCGACGGCGACCTCGCTCTTGTTGCCGGTCGTCAGCAGCAGGTGGCCGTGCTGGTTCGACAGCCCCATGAGCAGGGTCCCGCGCACCCGCGCCTGCAGGTTCTCCGCCGCCACCCCGGTCAGCTCCACCGCCCCGTGGTAGGCGTCGACCATGGGGGCGATCGGCACGACGGAGTAGTGGATGCCGAGTCGCTGCGCCTCGTCGGCCGCATCGTCCATCGAGTGCCCGCTCGAGTACTTCGACGGCAGCGCGACACCGTGCACCCGGTCGGCCCCCAGCGCGTCGACGGCGAGCGCGGCGACCACCGCGGAGTCGATGCCGCCGGACATGCCGAGGACCACGGACGGCATGCGGTTCTTGTCGATGAAGTCCCGCAGCCCCAGCACCAGGGCCCGCCAGACCTCCTCGAGATCGGTCAGGGGTTCGGCGACCGTTCCGGGGCGCCCCTCGAAGGCGGGCACCGGCTCCTCGGAGAGCACGTGCCGGGTGACCGTCATGGGTCCGATCCGGCCGTCGCGGCGCTCGGGGACCGCGGCGGGGTCGATCTCCAGGTCGACGGTCAGCAGGTGCTCGACGAACTGCGGCGCGCGGGCCAGCAGGTCCCCGGACGGGGAGACGGCGAGCGAGTCGCCGTCGAAGACCAGCTCGTCCTGGCCGCCGACCTGGTTGCAGTAGACGACGCTGGCGCGCGCCTCGGCGGCGCGACGGCGGACCAGCGGCAGCCGCAGGTCGTCCTTGGCCCGCTCGTAGGGCGAGGCGTTGGGGGAGACCACGACGTCGACGCCGGCCTGCCCCGCGACGCCGCACGGCCCGCCCTCGACCCAGAGGTCCTCGCAGATCGTCAGCGCCACGTCGACCCCGTGCAGCCGGACGACGGGCAGCTCCGTGCCCGGCACGAAGTAGCGGGCCTCGTCGAAGACGCCGTAGTTGGGCAGGTGCCGCTTGTAGTAGCGGGCGACGACCTGGCCGCCGTGCAGCAGAGCGGCGGCGTTGCGGGGCGCCCCGCGGCGGGGGTTGGCGTCCGTCGGCCGGTCGTCCTCGCCCGGCATCGACTCGGCCGGCGCCGGGCCGGGGCCCTCGGTGTGGGCGAGGTAGCCGACGACCACCGCGACGTCGCCGTGCCCCTGCTCGGCCAGCGCCACGGCCAGGTCGACGAGCGCCTGCTCGCTGGCGGCCGCGAACGACTCGCGGAGGACGAGGTCCTCGGGCGGGTAGCCGGTCAGCGTCATCTCGGGGAAGACGACGAGGTGGACGCCGTCCCCGGCCGCCTTCGCCGTCCAGGTGGTCACCAGCTCGGCGTTGCCCCCGAGGTCGCCGACGCGGGTGTCGACCTGGGCGAGGCCCACCCGCAGCTGCACCGGTCGCTGATCGCTCACGGGGTCAGTCTGGTCGCCCGCCAGGGCGTCCGGCCAGGCGGGGCGACCGGGCGCGGTGTCTGATCGGACACCCTCGGCGGGACGGTCCGGGCTCAGGCGTCGGCGCGCTGGACCGGGAGCCCGTTCGGCGTCGCCGTCGACGGAGGCGGCCCGGGCGGGGCAGGCGCCTCCGCCGGGGTGGCGCGCTCGAGGAACCGGAGGAGCTCGACCGGGAAGGGCAGGACCAGCGTGGAGTTCTTCTCGGCCGCGACCTCCACGACGGTCTGCAGCAGCCGCAGCTGCAGGGCGGCGGGCTGTGCGGCCATCACCTCCGCGGCCTGGGCCAGCTTCTCCGAGGCCTGCAGCTCGCCCTCGGCCGTGATGACGCGCGACCGGCGCTCGCGCTCCGCCTCCGCCTGCCGGGACATCGACCGCTTCATCGACTCGGGCAGGGCGACGTCCTTGATGTCGACCCGGTCGATGTGCACGCCCCAATCCACCGCGGGGCTGTCCAGCATCAGCTCGAGCCCCTGGTTGAGCCGTTCCCGGTTCGAGAGCAGGTCGTCCAGGTCGCTCTTGCCGATGATCGAGCGGAGGGACGCCTGCGCGACCTGCGCGATGGCCGCCTGGTAGCTCTGCACGCCGACGACGACCCGCACCGGGTCGAAGACCTTGTAGTAGACGACGGCGTCGACCTTCACGGTCACGTTGTCGCGGGTGATGCCCTCCTGCGCGGGCACCGGCATGGTGATGACCTGCATGTTCACCTTGTGCAGCCGGTCGGCCGCCGGCGCGATGAAGGTCAGCCCCGGCCCGCGGGAGTCGCCGCGGAGCTGTCCGAACCGCAGGACGACGCCCCGCTCGTACTGGGTGATCACGCGGACGCTCGCGCCCGCCAGGAGCAGCAGGACGGCGGCCAGCACGGCCAGGACGACGAGGACGGTTTCCATCTCGGCCTCCGTCATCGGCGCCGGCGGCCGGACCGGTCGGGGTGGCCGTGGCCCCGGCGACCTGCGATGACGGGACCAGCGTAGAACGGTCCGGCGTCCTCCGGGCGGGGTGCGGGCACGCTCGGATCTCTTTCGGGAACGCGATTTGGTTCTAGACTGCGCGCATGGACGACGAGCGCACCGCACAGGTCGCCGCGGTCGCCGCGCTGGCCGAGCCCACCCGGCGGTTGCTGTACGAGCACGTCGTCCGGCAGCCGGTCGCGGTCAGCCGGGACGAGGCGGCCGAGGCCACCGAGGTCGCGCGTGCGACGGTCGCCTTCCACCTGGACAAGCTGGTGGACGAAGGGCTGCTCGACGTCGTCTACGAGCGGCGCACCGGCAGGAGCGGCCCGGGCGCCGGTCGCCCCGCGAAGCTGTACCGGCGGGCCGACTGCGACGTCGTAGTGACCCTCCCCGAGCGCCACTACGACCTGGCCGGCGGCCTGCTCGCCGCCGCCATGGACGAGACCCAGTCGACCGGGGAGCCGCCCCGGGCGGTCCTGGCCCGGCTGGCCTTCGAGCGCGGGCGGGAGCTGGGTGCGGCCGCGCGCGGGGACGACGATGCCGAGGACGGCCGGGCGGTCGCGCTGCGCGCTCTTGAGCAGCACGGGTTCGAGCCGCTCGCCGAGGACGGCGCCGTCACGCTGGCGAACTGCCCGTTCCACCGGCTGGCGCGCGAGCACACCGAGCTGGTCTGCGGCATGAACCTGCGGCTGCTCGACGGCGTGCTCGCGGGGGCGGTCGCCGGGGGATTCGTCGCCAGGCTGCAGCCGTCGCCGGGGCGCTGCTGCGTGCGGCTGGAGCCGGCGGACGCGTAGGCGTTGACACCGGGTCGCACGGGGTCTCTACTTCTAACCATCGTTGGTTTTAGAAGGAGACCCGGAATGACCACCCACCTCACCCCCTCCCGAGAGCTCACCACCGATCCGGCGTACCAGGCCTTCGTGCTGCTCCGGACCGCCTTCACCGTCGCCCCGGTCGCGTTCGGCCTCGACAAGTTCGCGAACGTGCTCACCGACTGGCCGCAGTACCTCGCGCCGTGGATCGACGGGATCGTGCCGGGGACGGCGCAGCAGGCCATGTACGCCGTCGGTGTCGTCGAGGTGCTCGCAGGCGTCCTGGTCGCGGTCGCCCCGCGGATCGGCGGCTGGGTCGTGGCCGCGTGGCTGGCCGGGATCATCCTGAACCTCCTGACGATCCCGGGCTTCTACGACGTCGCGCTCCGGGACTTCGGCCTGCTCGTCGGCGCCGTCGCCCTCGCCCGCCTCGCCGGGCGCTACGCGCCCGCCGCTCGTCGGGGCGCCGGCTCGTGACCGCCCCCGAGCCGGTGCTCGCACCGACGACGACGGAGCCGGCCCGGCTGCGCAGCGTGCGCAGCCGCACCGCGGTGGACGTACCGGCCGCCGAGCACGCCGTGGCGCTCCTGCTCCGGGCGCTCGGCAAGGACCCGGCCTCGGTGCACCTGACCGAGACCCCGCGACGGGTGGCCGGCGCCTTCGCCGAGATGCTGAGCGGGCCGCCGTTCGAGCTCACCACGTTCCCCAACGAGGGGTACGACGAGCTGGTCATCGCCACGGACATCCCGGTGCAGTCGCTGTGCGAGCACCACCTCCTGCCGTTCACGGGGGTCGCGCACATCGGCTACCTGCCCGGCGACCGCATCCTCGGGCTGTCCAAGCTCGCCCGCGTGCTCGACCTGTTCGCCCGCGACCTGCAGGTGCAGGAACGGCTCACCCAGCAGGTCGCCGACTGGCTGGAGACCAACCTGGCCCCACGGGGTGTCGGGGTGGTGATCGAGGCCGAGCACCTCTGCATGTCGCTGCGCGGGGTGCGCGCCCGCGGTGCCCGCACGACGACATCGGCCCTGCACGGCCTCCTGCGGGAGGACGCTCGATCCCGACAGGAGTTCTTCGCCCTCTCCGGATTGCGAGGCAGCCAGGCATGACGACCCAGGATCCGTTCGTGATCGTCGGCGGAGGGCTGGCCGGCGCCAAGGCGGCCGAGACCCTCCGCTCGGAGGGGTTCGACGGCCCCGTCGTCCTCGTGGCGGGTGAGCCGGAGGTGCCCTACGAGCGGCCGCCGCTGTCCAAGGACTACCTGCTCGGCAAGGCCGACCGGGAGAGCCCGCGGGTGCACGCCCCCGAGTGGTACGCGGAGCACCAGGTCGAGCTGCGGACCGGCGTCCAGGCCACCCGGCTGGACCCTGCGAGGCACCGCCTGACGCTCGACACCGGCGAGGAGCTGGCCTACGCCAAGCTGCTGCTGGCGACCGGGGCGTCGGCCCGCCGGCTGCCCGTCCCGGGCGCCGATCTGGAGGGTGTCCGGTACCTGCGCACGTTCGCCGACTCCGACCGGCTCCTGGCCGACCTGTCCGGGGGCGGGCGCCGCGTGGTGATCGTGGGCGCGGGCTGGATCGGCCTGGAGGTCGCCGCCGCCGCCCGTTCCCACGGCAACGAGGTGACCGTCGTGGAACCGCAGCCCACACCGCTGCACGCGGTCCTCGGGCCGGAGATGGGCGCCGTCTTCGCCCGGCTGCACCGTGCGCACGGGGTCGACCTGTTCACCGACACGACGGTCCGGGAGTTCCGCGGCGACTCGGGGCGAGTGGAGACGGTGGCGACCGACGCGCACGCCGGGCTGCCGGCGGACCTGGTGGTCGTCGGCATCGGGGCGGCGCCGAACGTGGAGCTCGCCGCGGCCGCCGGCCTCGAGGTCGAGAACGGCGTCATCACCGACCACGCGCTGCGGACGTCGGCACCCGACGTGTTCGCGGCGGGGGACGTCGCCTCCTCCTTCCACCCGCTCTACGGGCGGTACGTGCGCGTCGAGCACTGGGCGAACGCCCTCAACGGCGGGCCGGCCGCGGCGAGGTCCATGCTCGGCCAGGAGATCAGCTACGACCGCGTGCCCTACTTCTTCACCGACCAGTACGACCTCGGGATGGAGTACTCGGGGCTCGGCGGGCCGGCGGACACGGTGGTCACCCGGGGGAACCCGGACGACGGCGAGTTCATCGCGTTCTGGATGGGCAGCGGCCGGATCACCGCGGGCATGAACGTGAACGTCTGGGACGTCACCGAGCCGATCCAGGAGCTGATCCGGGTGCGACGGCAGGTGCCGGTCGCCTCGCTCACCGACCCCGACATCCCGCTGGAGCGGCTCGCGGCTTGACGCAGCCCGCGTGTCGATCATCGTCCGCGTGCGCGCGACACGGCGGGACACGCCGGGCCGGACTGCACGGATCCGATGATCACGCGGCCCGGCGGCGGGGGGCGACACGGAGCAGGCGAGGGCGTCCGGACGCGTGTGCTCGTCGCCCCGAGGGGGCAGGCTGACGGGGACGTCACACCCCGGAAACGAGCGGACGCGATCATGGCGAGCATGGACCGACAGCAGGAGTTCGTCCTGCGGACCCTGGAAGAGCGCGACATCCGCTTCGTGCGGTTGTGGTTCACCGACGTCTCGGGCTACCTGAAGGCCGTCGCCGTCGCCCCGGCGGAGATCGAGGCGGCGTTCGCCGAGGGCATCGGCTTCGACGGCTCGGCGATCGAGGGCTTCGCCCGCGTCTACGAGTCCGACATGCTCGCCAAGCCCGACCCGGGGACCTTCCAGGTGATGCCCGCGACCAAGGGCAGCCCCAGCGACACCGCGCGGATGTTCTGCGATATCACGCTGCCCGACGGCTCACCGGCCTGGGCCGACCCGCGCCACGTGCTGCGCCGGACGCTGGCCAAGGCCGCCGACATGGGCTTCACCTTCTACACCCACCCCGAGGTGGAGTTCTTCCTGCTGAAGGACCTGCCCTCGGACGGCTCGCCGCCGGAGCCCGCCGACACGGGTGGCTACTTCGACCTGTCCACGCACAACGTGGCGCACGACTTCCGCCGCGAGGCGGTCTTCGCGCTCGAGGCGATGGGCATCTCGGTCGAGTTCAGCCACCACGAGGTCGCGCCCGGCCAGCAGGAGATCGACCTCCGCTACGCCGACGCGCTGTCGATGGCGGACAACATCATGACGCTGCGGCACGTCGTCCGGGAGGTGGCGCTCACCCAGGGCGTGCACGCCACCTTCATGCCGAAGCCGTTCACCGAGCTGGCCGGATCGGCGATGCACACGCACGTCTCCCTCTTCGAGGGCGACCGCAACGCCTTCCACGACGCCGCGGACCCGATGCGGCTGTCGACGACGGGCAAGCAGTTCATCGCGGGGCTGCTCATCCACGCCCGCGAGTACACCGCCGTCACCAACCAGACCGTGAACTCCTACCGCCGGCTGCTGGCCGGGACCGAGGCGCCGACGGCGGCGACCTGGGGGCGGGCCAACCGGTCGGCGCTGGTGCGGCTGCCCTCGTACAAGCCGAGCAAGGCGCAGTCGGCCCGGGTCGAGGTGCGGTCGCCGGACTCCGCGTGCAACCCGTACCTGACCTTCGCCGTCCTGCTCGCCGCCGGTCTGCGGGGGATCGAGAAGGGCTACGACCTCCCGCCGGAGGCCGAGGACGACGTCTGGTCGCTCACCGACACCGAGCGACGCGCGGCCGGCTACGAGGACCTGCCGGTGTCCCTCGGCGAGGCGCTCACCGCGATGCAGGGCAGCGAGCTGGTGGCCGAGGCCCTGGGCGAGCACGTCTTCGAGCACTTCCTCCGCAACAAGTGGGAGGAGTTCAACTCCTACCGGCAGAACGTCACGCCCTTCGAGCTCCGCCGCTACCTGCCGGGCCTCTAACGAAGGACCTCGTCGCCCCCCGCGCCTCGCAGGCTCGGCCCGGGCCCCTGCGACGAGGCCGTTCCATCCCGTCACCTTCCCCTCCGGGGGGTGACGTGTCCGGCGCGGCGTGCTCCCTGGGCCCGGGCGCTCAGTAGTCTTCCTCGCCGGTGATCGACGCGGGGGTGGACGACGTGGTGCGGTGGCGGCTCGGGCTGCGGGACGCCCGGTGACGGTCCTCGCCGAGCCGGTCGCCGCCCAGCTCCAGGGGCCGGCGGACCGGCCACGCGCGCGCCGGCCGGAGATCGAGGGGCTGCGCGCGCTGGCCGTGGCGCTGGTCGTCGTCTACCACGTGTTCAGCGGTCGGGTGTCCGGCGGTGTCGACGTCTTCCTCGCGCTCACCGGCTTCTTCCTCGTCGTCACCCTGCGGGAGCGGTTCGCCCGGGCCGACGGGTTCGACCCGCTGCGGCCCCTGGCCCGCTCGCTGTCCCGCCTGGCACCCGCCGCGATCGTCGTCCTGACCGCGACCGCGCTCGCGGCCCTGTGGGTGGCGCCCCGGACGCGGTGGCGGGAGGTCGTCGACCACCTGATCTCGTCGGTCACCTTCACCGAGAACCTGCGGCTGGTGGACGAGTCGGTCAGCTACGCCTCCCTGAACGCGGCCACGAGCCCGATGCAGCAGTTCTGGTCGCTGTCCATCCAGGTCCAGGTGCTGGTCGTCGCGCCGTTCCTCGTGGCCGCGGTCGGCCTGCTGCTGCGGTCGACCGGCCGGCTCCGGCACGGGCGCCGGGTGGCGATCGTGCTGGTGGGCGCCGGCACCGCGGCGTCCTTCGCCTGGGCTCTCGTCGCCGTGCGCGCCGACCAGCAGGCGGCCTACTTCGCCACCCTGCCGCGGCTGTGGGAGCTGGGCGCGGGTGCCCTCGCGGCGCTGCTCCTGGTGGACCGGCGTCCCCGTCCGCTCGTCGCGGCGGTGCTCGGCTGGGCCGGGGTGGTCGGTCTCGTGGTGTGCGGGGCGGTGCTGGACGGCGCCCGCACCTTCCCGGGCTGGCAGGCGGCGTGGCCGGTGCTCTGCGCCCTCGTCGTCCTGGTCGCCGCGGACGCCGGCGGCCGGCACGGTGCGCACCGGCTGCTGTCGCGGTCCTCCCTGCAGTGGGTCGGCCGGCGCTCGTACGGCATCTACCTGTGGCACTGGCCGGTCCTGGTCCTGTACATGGTCCACTCCGGACAGGGACGGCCGACGGTGCCGGCGGGCCTGGCGATCATCGCGGCCTCCGTCGTGCTCGCGGCGCTGACCCACCGGCTGGCCGAGGGGCCCGCCCTGGATCTGCTGCGTTCCCGCCGTCCGGCCTGGGCCGTGGTCCTCGTGATCGCGTGCGCCGCGCCGCTCGTGGTGGCCGGAGCGGCCACCACGACGCAGCTGGACCGGCAGCTGGCCGGGTTCGTGCCGGCCGCCGACGATCCGGACTACCCCGGGGCCCGGGCGCTGCTGCGCCCCGAGCTGATGGCCGACGCCGGTGACGTCGAGGCGGTCCCGCCGCTGTCGGTCATCCGCGACGACTGGGCCCGGATCTCCGACAGCCGCTGCGTGCTGGAGGGCGACGAGGACGGCGGGACGCCGCTGGAGCCCTTCAGCTGCGTGCGCGGCGACAGCGACGCCGAGCGCAGCATCGTGCTGGTCGGCGACTCGCACGTCGCGCACTGGCTGCAGCCCATGGCGGAGCTGGTCGACGCCCGTGGCTGGCAGCTCGTCGCGCTCATCAACCCGGGGTGCAACCTGTCCACCGAGTCGGAGTTCCGGGTGGACCGCTCGCTGCTCGAGCAGTGCGAGCAGTGGCGGTCCGGGATCGTCGACCGGATCGTCTCCGTGGACCCGGACGTCGTCCTCGCGCTCGGGACCCGGATCGCCGACGGGGAGCGGGAGGTCCTCCCGCCCGGCTTCGTCGAGGCGTGGCAGCAGCTCTCCGCCCTCGACATCCCGGTGATCGGACTGCGCGACAACCCGCGCCACGAGCGGGACGTGCCGGACTGCATGGCCGAGCTCGGCGACCTGGCCCCGGAGTGCGCGGTGTCACCCGCCGACATCTACGACGACGACGTCCTCGAGGCCGACCTGCCCCCCGGCGTGCAGCTGCTCGACACCCGGCCGTACTTCTGCACGAGCACCGAGTGCCCGTCCGTCGTCGGCAACGTGCGGGTGTACCGCGACGACTCGCACGTCACGAACACGTACATGCGCACGGTCGGCCCGGTGCTGGAGCCGGACCTGAGGGCCCTCACCGGCTGGTGAGCCGGCGGCCAACTAACCTCGTCCGCGTGGCCCGCCTGCTCGTCGTCGTCGTCCATCGCACCGATCCACCGGCCCGGCTGGGGCAGTGGCTGCGCGACGCCGGCGTCGAGCTCGACGAGCGCCACCTGAGCGCCGGCGACGAGCTGCCGGACGGCGTCGACGGCTTCGACGGGATGGTGGTCCTCGGTGGCCCGCAGTCGGCGCTGGACGACGAGCGGACCAGCCCCGAGCTGGCCGGCGTCCGCGAGCTGCTGGCGCAGGCGCTCGCCGCCGACTTCCCGACCCTCGCGATCTGCCTCGGCGCCCAGCTGCTGGCCCAGGTGGGCGGCGGCCGCGTGCGGAAGGGCATCGACGGCCCCGAGGTGGGCGCGCTGCTCGTCGCGAAGCGGGACGCGGCGGACGCGGACCCGGTCTTCGGCCCGCTGCCGCTCTCGCCCGACGTGCTGCAGTTCCACCACGACGAGATCTCCGAGCTGCCCACCGGCGCCACGCTCCTGGCCAGCAGCCCGATGTACGCCAACCAGGCGTTCCGCGTCGGCCGGCACGTGTACGGCCTGCAGTTCCACATCGAGACGACCCCGGAGGTCATCCACGAGTGGGCCGAGCGCGACGTCGCCGGCGTCGCCGCCTCCCCGTGGGACCGCGAGACGATCTGCCGGCTCTCCGACGAGGCCCACCCGCACATCGAGGCGGCGTGGGCGCCGTTCGCGGCGCGGTTCGCCGATCTCGTGCGTGCCCGCGCCGCCACCCCGGCGGCCTGATCCGGCGATGACGTTGGCCGAGGAGGAGATCCCGCGCAGGGCCGTCGTCCGGCTGGTCCGGTTCGGCTTCGAGGACGGCGCCCGCGCCGCGCTGCTGCTGTCGGACCCCGCGCTCGGCCTCTGGGACCTCGAGCGCAACGAGCCGGCCGACCCCGAGGCCGGACCGGTGGTGGCCGCGCTGGCCCGGGCCGGCGACCCCGACCTCGCCCTCCGGTCGCTGCACCGGCTGGTCGAGGCGCTCGACGGCTCCGACCCGCACGGGGGCGCCGCCGCGTCGCTGCTCGCGGGTCTGCGGGGCTCGGGTCTGCTCCGCAGCCGGCTGCTCGCCGTCCTCGGCGCCAGCGCCGGGCTGGCCGACCACCTCGCGGCCCACCCGGCCGACTGGACCGTCCTCGACGACGACGGCGACGGCATGCCGCGCGGTTCCGACCGCCCGAGCCCCGACGAGCTGCGCCGGGAGATGCTGGCCGCCGTCGGCGCCGACCCCGACGACCCGCCGTGGGGCGTGCGGCTGGGCAAGGCCGCCCCCGACGCCTCCCCGGAGCGGATCCGCGAGCTCCGGCTGGCCTACCGCCGCGCGATCCTCTCCCTCGCCGGCCGCGACCTCGGGGACGGGGTCCCGACCGAGGACGTCGCCGCCGAGCTGGCCGACATCGCCGCCGCCGTCCTCACCGCGGGCCTGGCCCTGGCCGTCGCCGAGCAGCCGTCCTCGGCCGCCCCGTGCCGGCTCGGCGTCATCGCCATGGGCAAGACGGGCGGCCGCGAGCTCAACTACGTCAGCGACGTCGACGTCGTCTTCGTGGCCGAGCCGGTCGAGCCGGAGGCCCCGGAGAGCGCGGCGCTGTCGAGCGCGACGCGCGTCGCCGCCGCCCTCATGCGGATCTGCCGGGAGGCGGCCTGGGAGGTCGACGCCGCGCTGCGTCCCGAGGGCAAGGCCGGCGCCCTGGTCCGGACCGTGGCCGGCCACCAGGCGTACTACGAGCAGTGGGCCAGCACCTGGGAGTTCCAGGCGCTGCTCAAGATGCGGCCGGTCGCCGGCGATCCCGACCTCGGGCTGGCCTACGTCGACGCGCTCTGGCCGCTGGTGTGGAAGGCGGGGGACCGGCCCGGCTTCGTCGGCGAGGTCCAGGCGATGCGCCGGCGGGTGGAGGCCAACATCCCGCCGGCTCAGGCCGAGCGGGAGCTCAAGCTCGGCCGCGGCGGCCTGCGCGACGTCGAGTTCGCCGTCCAGCTGCTGCAGATGGTGCACGGGCGGGCCGACCCCACGCTGCGCGTCGGCGGCACCCTGCCGGCCCTGATGGCGCTGTCGGCCGGGGGGTACGTCGGCCGGGAGGACGCCGCGACGCTGATCGCCTCCTACCGGTTCCTGCGCACCGTCGAGCACCGGCTCCAGCTGCTCCGGCTGCGCCGCACCCACCTGCTGCCGACCGACGAGCAGCAGCTGCGCTGGCTGGCGCGCGCCCTGGGCTACAAGCCCGACTCCCGGGGCACCGCGGTCCACGTCCTCGACGCCGAGCTGTCGCTGCACACCCGCGAGGTGCGGCGGCTGCACGAGAAGCTCTTCTACCGGCCGCTGCTGTCGGCGGTCGCCCGTGTCCCGGGCGAGCACCTGGCGCTGGGGTCCAAGGCCGCGGGTGACTGGCTGCGCGCGCTCGGGTTCGCCGACCCCGACGGCGCCCTGCGGCACCTGGCCGCCCTCACCGCCGGGGTCTCCCGGTCGGCGTCGATGCAGAAGTACCTGCTGCCGGTCCTCCTGCAGACCTTCGCCTCCTGCCCCAACCCGGACGCGGGCCTGCTGGCCTACCGCCAGGTCAGCGAGGCGCTGGGCGGCAACCAGTGGTACCTGCGGCTGCTGCGCGACGAGGGCCAGGTCGCCGAGCGGCTCGCCCACCTGCTGGGCTCGAGCCAGTACGTCGCGTCGCTGCTGACCCGCACCCCGGAGGCACTGCGGCTGCTGGCGGACGACGCGGAGCTCGAGCCGCGCCCCGCGGCCGTCCTGGCCAAGGCCTGGGGGGCGGCCGCCGGTCGGGCCGCGGACCCGCAGGAGGGCATCCGCGTGCTCCGCGGGCTGCGCCGCCAGGAGCTGCTGCGGATGGCGGCGTCGGACCTCCTCGGCCGGCTGGACGTCGTCCGCCTCGGCCGGGCGCTCACCGACATCGCGGCGGCCACCCTGCAGGTCGGTCTGGACGTGGCGCTGCGGGCGCACGCGCTGGAGGCCGGGATCGACCCCGCGGACATGCCGATGGACATGGCCGTCATCGGCATGGGCCGCCTCGGCGGCGGTGAGATGGGCTTCGGGTCCGACGCCGACGTGCTGTTCGTCCACCGGCCGCGGGACGGCGCCGACGACGGCAGGGCGACGGCGGCGGCGAACGCCGTGGCCCACACGCTGCGGCGGCTGCTCAGCGAGCCCGCCCCGGACCCGGCGTTCGAGGTGGACGCGGACCTGCGGCCGGAGGGCCGGCAGGGCGCGCTGGTGCGCAGCCTGTCGGCGTTCCGGGAGTACTACGAGCGCTGGGTGTCGGTCTGGGAGGTGCAGGCCCTGCTGCGCGCCGTCCCCGTGGCCGGCGACGAGCAGCTCGGCGCCGACTTCGTGGCGATGATCGACCCCATCCGGTACCCGGAGGCCGGGCTGACCGACGAGCAGGTGGCCGAGATCCGCCGGATCAAGGCCCGCGTCGAACGGGAGCGACTGCCCCGGGGGGCCGACCCGGCGACGCACACCAAGCTCGGCCGCGGCGGCCTGTCCGACGTCGAGTGGACGGTGCAGCTGCTGCAGCTGCAGCACGCCGCGGAGGTGCCGGAGCTGCGGGTGCAGCCGACCGTCGAGGGGCTGGCCGCCGTGGGCGACGCCGCGCTCCTGGACGCCGAGCAGACGGAGGCCCTGCGCTCGGCCTGGGAGCTGGCGACCCGCGCCCGGAACGCGATCTTCCTGGTCCGCGGGCGGCCGAGCGACCAGCTGCCGCGCCCCGGGCTGGAGCTGGCCGGGGTCGCGCGGGCGTGCGGGTACGGCCCGGACACCGACCCCGGGCACTTCCTCGACGACTACCGGCGCACCACCCGGCGCGCCCGGGCCGTCGTGGACGACGTCTTCTACGGCCGCCCCCCGGCCGGCTGAGTCCCGCAAGAACCCGAAGGCCCTGTCGGGGAACGGACGACGGCGACACGCTGTCACCGGTCCGCGACGCGGTCGCCGAGGGTGGCGCGGGGGAGCGGCTGCGGCCGGCCCGGAGGTCGCACGTGTCCCCGACGCTCACCCGTCAGCTGGCCGCCGAGTTCCTCGGCACCGCCCTGCTCGTCTTCGTCGCCGTCGGGTCCGCGGTGGCCGGGATCGACGCGATCGGGCCCTTCGGTGTCGCCCTCGCGTTCGGGCTGACCCTGCTGGCACTGGCGTACGCCCTGGGACCGGTCTCCGGCTGCCACATCAACCCCGCGGTGACCCTCGCCGTCCTGGCCTCGCGAGGCATGTCGGCGACCGATGCGGCGTACTACTGGATCGCCCAGTTCGCCGGCGGCATCGCCGGGGCCGCGGTGCTGCAGCTGCTCACCAGCGGTTTCGGCGACATGGTCGACCAGACCGGCGCGCTGGGCGCCAACGACTACGGCGCCACCATCAGCCTGGGCGGCGCCTTCGTCCTCGAGGTGCTGCTCACCTTCGTCTTCGTCGCGGTCATCCTGCTGGTCACCGGCAAGGCGGCCACGCCGGGGTTCGCCGGCCTGGCGATCGGGCTGGCGCTCACGGCCGTCCACCTGATCGGCATCCCGCTCACCGGGACGTCGGTGAACCCGGCCCGCTCGCTCGGCCCGGCGTTGTTCGCCGGCGGCGAGCCGCTCGCCCACGTCTGGCTGTTCATCCTCGCGCCGCTGGTGGGGGCGGCGCTCGCGGTGCCCGTCGCCCGGCTGCTCGCGGCCCCGACCCTGACCGCGGACCGGGCGGGGGCCGCCGTCGTGGACGAGACCGGGGCCCAGGTCCCGGACGAGGAACCGCGCGACGGGGCGGCGGACGGGCTGCCGCGCGCCCGGACGTCGGCGGAGGCCGACGCCGACGCCGGACGGCGCCGGCACCGCTCGCCCGGCTGAGCCGCCGTCACCCGAGCGGGTCGCCTGCCGGGCCCCGCGTGTGCCCGCCGCGGGAGCGGGGCAGTGGAGGGGAGTGTCCTCCCTGTCCGCCGAGCCCGACCTGCCCGACGACGTCGACCCCGCCCCTCCGGCGGAGGCGGGCGCGACCATCACGCCCTACCGGGACGGGCCGCTGATCGTGCGCGGCGACTTCCGCCTCGTCGACCAGGACGGCAACGACATCGACCCGGGCCGGGACACGATCGCGCTCTGTCGCTGCGGCAAGTCGGGCATCAAGCCGTTCTGCGACGGTTCGCACAAGCGCTCGGGCTTCTCGGCGCCGAGTGCGCCGAGCCGGCCGCGCCCGGCCGCACAGCTCGTCCGCGAGGCCCGCCGCCCGCCGGGCTGAGCGAACCCGCTGTTCACCCGCGCGTGTCGCGGGATGGGCAAACCGGCAGCCATGGCCCACGATGCTCGGACGTCCCGCCGCGGCCCACGGGGCCGGCGGCACCCCGACCGGGAGGTTCCATGGGGTCAGCGCTGACCACCGTCCTGCTGCCGCTCGCCCTGGCCATCGTGATGCTCGGCCTCGGGCTGTCGCTCACGGTCGGCGACTTCGCCCGCGTGGCGCGGCAGCCGCGAGCGGTCCTGGTCGCGCTGGCCCTGCAGCTGCTCGTGCTGCCCGCCCTCTGCTTCGGGCTCGTGCTGCTGTTCGACCTGCCGCCGCTGCTGGCCGTCGGGATGCTGCTGCTCGCGGCCTCGCCCGGCGGCACGACGGCCAACCTCTTCAGCCACCTCTTCCGGGGCGACGTGGCGCTGAACATCAGCCTGACCGCCGTCAACTCGCTGATCGCCGTGGTCACGCTGCCGGTGGTCACCAACCTGGCGATCGGGTTCTTCGATCCCGCGGACGCCGACACGCTCGGCCTGCAGTTCGGCAAGACCGTGCAGGTGTTCGCCGTGGTGCTCGTCCCGGTGGCCATCGGGATGCTGGTCCGGCGGGCGCGACCGGCCTTCGCCGAGCGCATGGACAAGCCGGTGCGGATCCTCTCGGCCGTCGTCCTGGCCGCGGTGATCGTCGGGACCATGGTGGCCGAGCGGGAGAACGTCGCCGGGTACCTGCGCGACGTCGGCCTGCCGGTCCTGGTGTTCTGCCTGGTCAGCCTGACGCTGGGCTTCCTCGTGCCCCGGGCGCTCGGCGTCGGGGAGCGGCAGGCGATCGCCAGCGCGTTCGAGATCGGCGTGCACAACGCCACCCTCGCGATCGCGGTCGCCGTCAGCGTCCTCGGCAGCGTGGAGCTCGCGGTCCCGTCCGCGGTCTACGGGGTGGTGATGTTCCCGGTGGCCGCCGCGTTCGGCTGGGCGATCACCCGCACCTCCGGCCGGGACCGGTCGGCGGTCCCGGCCGGCTGACGGGCCGGGACCCCCGACCGCTCAGCGGGACGTCTCGAACGCCTTGGCCATCTCCACCTGCTCCTCGAGCACCTCGCCGATCAGCGTCTGGACGGCGTCCAGCTCCCCGATCACCTCGCTCGTGGCGTGGATGCCGGCCGACACCGACCGGCTGCTGCGCTGGATGTCGGCGATCTGCTCGGAGACCCGCTGGGTGGCACCGGCCCGGGGTCCCGGAATCCAGTCGTACGCACCGGATCGATGCGGAGGCGACGGCTCAGGCCGCGAGCGTGCGCTGCCCCCGCAGGCCGGACCGGCCGCTCTCCCAGGCACCCAGCAGGTGGACCGCGGCGAGGCCGTCCATGGCCAGCGAGCAGGCGGCGCCGAACAGCACGTCGGCGGCCAGCGCCGGCTCCTCCTCGACGAGCGACCCGCACATGTCGACGGAGGCGATCTGCTCGTGCACCGCGTCGGCCTCGACGTGCTCGTCGTAGAAGACGGTGACACGCTCGTCGAAGCCGAGGCGGCGCAGGCCGGCCGAGTACCGCCGGCTGGGCTCCGAGGAGGTCATCTCGACGGCCGTCAGGTGTCCCAGGGCGGCCCCGCGCCAGCGGCGGTGCAGGCCGAAGAGCGACATCGTGTTCACCGACGCGAAGGCCGCGGCCGGGGCGTCGTCCCAGAGCGCGCCGTAGGCCGGGTCGAGACCGAGGGCGGCCATCAGGCCGGCGAACAGCTCGCTGTGCATGCGGGCGGCGGAGCCGCCGCCGTACTCGTCGGCCTGGATCTCGACCATGGCCGCCTTCGCCCGCCCGGACAGGCGCGGGATGGCGAAGGTGTGCGGGTCGGCCTCCTTGAGGTGGTACACCGAGCGCAGCGCGAGGTACTCCCGCCACTGCTCGAGACTGCCCTGCTTGGCCATGAACGACGACAGGGACGGGCCGTCGTCGGCGGCGATGAGGGCCGTGAGCTGCCGGTCGATCGGCTCCTCGGTGACCTCGATCCGGCCGACCAGCCCGCGCAGCGCCGCCAGGTGCCGGCGCTCGAGCGCGGCGCGCACGCCCAGGAGGGCGGGGTCCCACTCCCAGTCCTCGGAGATCCCCTCGAAGCTGCGGTAGTGCAGTTCGTACAGGACGGCGAGGCTGATCTGCAGGTCCTCGTCGGTCAGGGCGCCGGCCCCGGCGGCCGCGACCCGGTCCGCCCGCCCGATCGTGGTGGCGGACAGCGAGGTGCTGGTGGCCAGGTCTCGGCACAGGGCCTCGCTCAGCGGACCACGCGGCTCGGGCAGACGCATGGCCATGTCATGCCCAACGCCCGGTGTTCGATGCGCCGGCGCGTGTGATGTCCCTCGCGGGTAGTACGCGGCCATGACCCGTCCGGAGAACCGCGTCGTCCTCGTCACCGGCGGAAGCGCCGGGATCGGCCGCTCGGCCGTCGCCCGCCTCGCCCGGGACGGCTGCCGCGTCGTCACCTGCGCCCGGCACGGGGAGCGGCTGGAGGAGGCCATCGGCGACCTCCCCGGCGTCACCGGGGTGGTCGCCGACGTCGCCGACGCGGCCGGCCGGGCGACGCTGGTCGATCGCGTCCTCGACGAGCACGGGCGGCTGGACGCGCTGGTGCTGAACGCGGGGCTGGGCTGGGCCGGGCTGCTGGAGGACATGCCGGGGGAGGTGGTGGAGGGGATCGTCGCCCTCAATCTCACCGGGGCGATCGAGCTGACCCGGTTGTCGCTGCCCCACCTGCTGGCCGCGGCCGGGGAGCGCGGGCGGGCCGACGTCGTGGCGGTGTCGTCGGTGGCCGCGTGGTCGCAGGTGCCACCGCTGACCGTCTACTCGGCCACCAAGGCGGGGCTGCACGGGTTCGTGAAGGGCCTGCGGCGGGAGGTGACCGCCCGCGGCGTCCGGGTGCACACGGTCAACCCGTTCTTCGTGCAGACCGAGTGGCTGGCGCGCGGGCACGGGCATCCACCCGAGTCCGACGCCGATGCCCGGCACCGGCTCTCCCGGGGTGTCTCGCCGGACCGGGTCGCCGACCGGATCGCGTCCTGCCTGACGGCGGAGCGGGCGCGCACGGTCGCCGTCCCGCGGTGGGCCGGGGTGGCGCGGCTCGGCGAGCTGCCGCCGATCGGCCGCACGCTGGACCGGGTCCTCTCGGCGCGGGCCGACGGGATCCGCCGGCTGGCGGCCCGGTCGGTGGAGCGGCGCACCCGCTGAGCCCGCCGCCGTGCGGCCTCGCCGGCAGTGGGGCTCAGTCCGCCGCCTCGAGGACGCCCACCAGTGCCTGGTCGATGCAGAGCGCCATGTCCGGCGTCTCGCTGCTGACGCTCAGCAGGCGGCCCTCGCCGCGCAGGGACAGGTAGACGGCGTTGACCCCCTTGCGCACCGGCGCGACCTCCCCCTCGCCGCTCCCGAGCGACACCAGGATCCAGCCGTCGCTGCCCGCCAGGTAGTTCAACTGGACCGTCCACTCGGCGTCGGCGGCCGGCTCGTCCAGGACGATCCTCGTCGTCCCGAGGGGCTCCGTGAGGTAGCCGCACGCCGGGGCCGGGCCCGGCACCGAGGCGTGCTCGGCGGACACGCGGGCGTCGACGAGGTCGCCGCTCGGCGCCAGCACCTTCGGGTCGTCCGTGCTGACCGCGGTCTCGATGCCGGCCGGGGCGAAGACCCAGGAGACGCGGTTGTACGGAGCGGACAGTCCCCAGACGACGGAGGCGTCGACCGGGTGGTCGAGGAGCGGGGCGTCGGCAGCGCGCAGGCTCCGCTCGGCGGTGGCCAGGTAGTCGCGCGTCGGCTGGGTGTCGCGGGTCTGGCCATAGCCCGCGGTGGACCACAGGCTGAGCCCGACGAAGAACACCGCCAGCAGGACGGCGGCGTCCCGGCGCTCGGTGCGGTCGAGGAGCGCGCGACGGGCCGGGTCCCGTACCGGCGCGCGGGCCACGAGCGCCAGGGCGATCGCGGCGACGAGCACGATGTCGGGGAAGAAACGCAGGTTCAGCGCGAACCCGGCCGTCACGCCGGCGGTGAGGCGGCCGGCGACCAGCAGGACGACGCTGACGCCGACGTAGCAGGCGAGCAGCGCCCAGACCACGCCGCCGCCCTGCCGCCGCCGGGCGGCCCAGCCGACGGCGGCGACCGCGACGACCGGGGCGGTCACCACGAGCGCGGTCGGCGGATCGGCCCAGGTGCCGAAGTCGGTCCAGAACAGGGGACCGCCGACGAGGCCGGGCAGGATGCCGTCGGTGACGCTGGTGCCCACGGCGTCGACGGCGGTGGTCACCGTGCCCGCATGGTCGGCGGGGACGGTCCGCGGCTGCACCGCGGGCCCGAACCGCCAGAGGAAGGCGGCGAGGACCGCTGCCTGGCCGGCCCACAGCAGGAGTCCGCGGCGCAGGCTGGCCACCAGCGGGGAGGTCTCGCCGGACTGGCGGAGCACCACGGCGAGCACGACGAAGGCCACCGCCGGGATCACCACCGCCTTCTCGCCGAAGCCGAGCGCGAGGGCCAGGACGAGGGTGCCGGAGACGGCGTACCGCGTCCGGCGCCCGGTGCGGTGCAGCGCGACCGCGTCGCCGCAGATCCAGGCCAATGCGGCCTGGAACGGCACC
>DASQTE010000212.1:0-5209 GCA_035642035.1 Blastococcus sp. | reverse complement strand
TCAAGGAGGCCGAGGGCGCCGTGCTCCAGCTGGCGCCGGTGGCCGACGAGCAGGTCGTCGCGAACGGGTCGGTCGAGGTGGCGGTGCTGCTGCGGCAGGCGCTGCAGCTGCTGGGTCGGTCATGAGCTCGCCGTTCGACCGCGCGCTGACCGGCCAGGTGGACGGCAGCCCCGGTCAGGACGCCGCGGTGTCGCCCCAGGCCGGCGACGAGGAGCGGGTCGTCGAGTCGGCGCTGCGCCCGCACTCGCTGCACGACTTCATCGGCCAGCCCAAGGTGGCCCGCCAGCTGGCCCTAGTGCTCGAGGGCGCCAAGCGACGCGGGCGCCCGCCGGACCACGTGCTGCTGTCTGGGCCGCCCGGGCTGGGCAAGACCAGCCTCGCCCTGATCATCGGCTCGGAGCTCGGCACGTCGGTGAAGATCACCAGCGGTCCGGCGATCGAGCGCTCCGGTGACCTGGCCGCGATGCTGTCCCACCTCGCCCCGGGCGACGTGCTGTTCATCGACGAGATCCACCGCATCGCCCGCCCCGCCGAGGAACTGCTCTACATGGCGATGGAGGACTTCCGGGTCGACGTCGTCGTCGGCAAGGGGCCGGGGGCCACGGCCATCCCGCTCGAGATCAGCCCGTTCACCCTCGTCGGCGCCACCACCCGGGCCGGCCTCCTGACCGGGCCGTTGCGCGACCGCTTCGGGTTCGTCGGCCAGATGGAGTTCTACGAGCCGGCCGAGTTGCAGCAGGTGCTCCGCCGCAGCGCCGACCTGCTGGGCGTCGAGCTCACCGAGGACGGCTCCGCCGAGATCGCCGGCCGCTCGCGCGGCACGCCCCGCATCGCCAACCGCCTGCTGCGCCGGGTGCGCGACTACGCCGAGGTCGAGGCCGACGGCCGGGTGACCCGCGAGGTCGCCCAGGCGGCACTGGCCCTCTACGACGTCGACGTGCTGGGCCTGGACCGGCTCGACCGTGCGGTGCTGGAGGCGCTGGTCGTCCGCTTCGGCGGCGGGCCGGTCGGCGTCGCGACCCTGGCGGTCGCCGTGGGGGAGGAGCCCAACACGGTCGAGGAGGTGTGCGAGCCGTTCCTGGTCCGGGCGGGCCTGCTGGCCCGGACCCCGCGCGGGCGGGTCGCCACCGAGGCCGCCTGGCACCACCTCGAGCACCCGCTGCCCCGGGGTGGGGCCCTGATCAGCGGCGCCGGCAGCCCGCTGGGCGGGGGCACCGGCGCACCGGGGACCCCGGGTACGTCGTCAGAGCCCCTGTTCGGCGCATAGACTCCCGGACGCTGGCGCGCAACTCGTCCGGCCGCGGCCGCGCGCGTCCGACCGGTCGCCCGCGCGCCGTGCATGCGAGGCAACCGATGCACCCGAGCGGTCCCAGTCGAGGGACCGCACCGACCGCGGAGCTGGACGCGCGGTAGAGAGGCACACCTGTCGTGGAGCAGTACTTTCCGATCATCATCCTCGGCCTGCTGGCGGTCATGCTGTTCGTGCTGCCCGCACGGCAGCGCAAGCGGATGCAGGCCCAGGCCCAGGCGATGCAGGAGTCGCTGACCATCGGCACGCCGGTGATGACCACCAGCGGCCTGCACGGCACGGTCGCCGCGCTCGGCGAGAAGACGGTGGACCTGCAGATCGCCGCGGGGGTCGTCGTGACGTTCGCCCGGCCGGCGATCATGGAGATCCGCCAGCCGCTCGGGGCCGTCGACGACGGCACCGACTCGGGCTCCGCCGGCGGGACCGGCGGACGCCCGGCCGACGGCACCCTCTGAGCCGGAGGACCACCGTGGCCAACCGCTCGCTACCGGCAGGCAGGTACTTCGCCGCTTTCCTGCTGATCGTCGCCATCCTGTACGGGCTCATCTACTTCACCGGCACGACCCGCACGCCCCAGCTCGGGCTCGATCTCCGCGGCGGGACGACGGTCACGCTCACCGCCCGCACGCCGGACGGCCAGGCGCCCGCGCCGGAGGACCTGGAGCTGGCTCGTCAGATCATCGAGCAGCGGGTCAACGGCCTCGGCGTCGCCGAGGCCGAGGTGGTGACCGAGGGCGATTCCAACATCGTCATCTCCGTGCCCGGTGACAACGGCGAGCAGGCACGCGAGCTGGGCCAGACGGCACAGCTGCGCTTCCGTCCCGTCATCGGCGGCCCGGAGGCCGCCACCCCGGCGGCGTCGGAGAGCGCGGCCCCCACGGACAGCGCGGCACCGACCGACAGCGCCGCACCGACCGACAGCGCCGCACCGACCGACCCGGCAGCGCCGACGGACTCCGCCGCACCGACCGGTACGGCGGCACCGTCCGACGACGCGGTCGAGGACCCCGAGGCCGACACCGACCGCCCACCCGTCACCCAGGAGGAGGCCGCGGCGGAGTTCGCGACCCTCACCTGCGACACCGAGGCGCCCGGGTCGGTGGACCGGCCCGAGGACCACGTGGCCACCTGCAGCGAGGACGGCACCGCCAAGTACCTCCTGGGCCCGTCGGTCGTCGAGGGCACCGCGGTCACCGACGCGTCGGCGGGGACCCGCGCCGGCACCGGCGAGTGGATCGTCCAGCTGGACTTCGACAACGACGGCTCGGCCGCCTGGGCGGCCTACACCGCCGCCAACATCGGGCAGAGCGTCGGCATCACCCTCGACGGCCGCGTCATCTCGGCACCGTCGATCAACTCGGCCATCTCCGGCGGCACCGAGATCTCCGGCAGCTTCGACCAGGAGTCGGCAACCGAGCTCGCCAACCAGCTCAAGTACGGCGCCCTGCCGCTCAGCTTCACCCAGGCCACGGCGCAGTCGATCTCGACAGAGCTCGGCTCGGAGCAGATGCGGGCGGGTCTCCTCGCCGGCGCGATCGGCATCGCGCTCGTCTTCCTGTACTCGCTCATCTACTACCGGCTGCTCGGGCTGGTGATGATCGCCAGCCTGGTGCTGTCCGGTGTCGTGGTCTACGCCTGCCTGGTCCTCCTGGGCCGGCAGATCGGGTTCACGCTCAGCCTCGCCGGCATCGCGGGCTTCATCGTGTCGCTCGGCATCACCGCCGACTCCTTCGTCGTGTACTTCGAGCGGATCAAGGACGAGATCCGCGAGGGCCGCAGCTTCCGGTCGGCGGTGCCCCGCGCCTGGGTGCGGGCCCGCCGCACCATCCTGTCGGCCGACGCGGTCAGCTTCCTGGCCGCGGCGATCCTCTACCTGCTGGCGATCGGTGACGTGAAGGGCTTCGCCTTCACCCTGGGCATGTCGACGGTCCTCGACCTGGTGGTCGTCTTCCTCTTCACCCACCCGCTGCTCGCCCTGCTGTCCCGCTTCCGCTGGTTCGGCAACAGCCGCATCTCCGGGCTCGGCCGCGTCGAGCACACGCGCCGTCCCGACCGCGGTCCCTCGGCGGCCCCGCGCGACCTCGTCGGTGCCGCAGACAGGAGCACGTCATGACCCGCACCCCCGACGACGACCGGCGCGTCGAGGGCGAGACCCTCGAGGACGGCGCCGAGCAGCCCGCCGACGAGCGGGCCCTCGCCGACGCGGGCCTGCCACAGGAGGGGCAGATCTCCCCGACGCGCGGCCGCTGGCGGCTGTCCGGGCTCGGGCACCGGCTCTACAACGGGGAAGCCGGGCTCGACGTCGTCGGCAACAGCCGGCTGATCTACAAGATCACCGCGGTGGTCCTGGCGCTCTGCCTCCTGTCGATCGTCTTCCGCGGCTTCAACTTCGGCATCGACTTCGAGGGCGGCAACAGCTTCCGGCTCCCGGGGACCGAGCAGCAGCTCGAGGAGGTGCGCACCGCGGCCGAGGACGCCGGCGCCGAGGTTGCCACGGCGCAGGTGGTCGGCGGGGACACGCTGCTGCTGCGCACCGGCACTCTCGACAACGACACCGAGCGCGCCGTCGTCGACGCGGTCGCCGGTGCCGCCGGGATCGAGGGGGACGAGGTCAGCCCGGAGTCGGTCAGCGCCGAGTGGGGGTCGGACATCACCGACCAGGCGCTGATCGCCCTCGTCGTCTTCCTCGTGGCGGTGGTGCTCTTCCTGGCGCTCCGCTTCCAGCCGAAGATGGCGATCGGGGCGATGGCCGCCCTGCTGCACGACATCATCGTGACCGCCGGCGTCTACTCGCTGATCGGCTTCGAGGTGACGCCCTCGACCGTGATCGGCTTCCTCACCATCCTGGGCTTCTCGCTCTACGACACGGTCGTCGTCTTCGACAAGGTCGACGAGAACGTCAAGGACCTGGACCGCACCGCGAACATGACCTGGAGCGAGGCGGCGAACCTCGCGGTCAACCAGACCCTCATGCGCTCCATCAACACGACGGTGATCGCGCTGCTGCCGGTCGCGGGGCTGCTCTTCGTGGGCGCGGGGCTGCTCGGGGTCGGCACGCTGAAGGACCTGGCGCTGGTGCTCTTCGTCGGCCTCGCGGCCGGGGCGTACTCCTCGATCGTCCTGGCGACGCCGATCGTCGCCGACCTCAAGGAGCGCGAGCCGGAGGTGCAGGCGCTGCGCCGGCGCGTCCAGGCCCGCCGCGCCTCGGCGGCCCGGCAGGGGCACGCCCGCGCGGCTGCCCCCACCGGCCCGGTGGCCAGCGCCCGCCGGGCCCGACCCGCTGGCGGGGGCGTGGCGGTCGCCGAGCTGCCGGACTCGGTCGAGGCCGACGTCGTCGTCGAGTCGCCGTCCTCCGTCCGGCCCGAGGCCGGCGGCGCGACCGCGGCACCGCGCCCCGGCGCCCGGCCGCAGCGCCCCGGCGGCAAGGGACGGCCCGCGGGCAAGAAGCGCCGGTGACCACCGCCCGCCCCGAGGCGCCCCTGGACGAGCTGATCGCGTCGCTGACCGTCGACGTCCCGGACCACCCCGAGCCCGGGGTCCTGTTCAGAGATCTCACCCCGGTCTTCGCCGACGGCACCGCGTTCCGGCGGATGGTCGAGGGGCTCGCCGCACCGGCCTCCTCCGACCCGCGGGCCGCCGCCGTCGCGGAGGCGTCCGAGGGGGGCGCCTCGTTCGACGTCGTGGTCGGGGTCGAGGCCCGCGGCTTCCTGCTCGCCGCGGCCGTGGCGTTCGACCGCGGGATCGGCGTCGTGCCCGTCCGGAAGGCGGGCAAGCTGCCGCGCGAGCGGATCTCCGCCGACTACGACCTCGAGTACGGGACGGCGACGCTGGAACTGCACGCCGACTCGATCCGGCCCGGGATGCGGGTGCTCGTCGTCGACGACGTGCTGGCCACCGGCG
>DASQTE010000211.1:0-6360 GCA_035642035.1 Blastococcus sp. | reverse complement strand
GTCACCCGCTGGGAGGTGCGGCTGCCCTCGGGCGAGACGGCGGCCTTCGTCTGGGGGCTGCTGCAGCAGGTCCGGACACGGCAGGACCCCGGCACCTGACCGGCGCCGGGGTCCTCGTCACCCGAGGGAGTGGCCGCCCTTCAGGGTCCCGCGCCGAGCGTGCGAGGCGTGGGGGGAAGGGTGGTCCTTCGTCAGGCCTTGCCGAGGATCCGGTTCATCTTGGTGCCGCAGACCGGGCAGGTGCCCTGCGCCATGCGACGGCCGGACTCGCTGACCTTGACCTCGCCGTCGAAGTCGCGCTTCTCCTTGCACTTCACGCAGTAGCCGTTGTAGCTCTCCGCCACGGGATCTCCTCGAACTCGGGGTGCCCCGGCACGCGCCGGGCGCCGTTGCGCAGGCACGCTACCCGTGCGTGCGGCGGATGGTGTTGCGGGCGGTGTCACCAACCCGGCCGCCCGGGGCCGGGTTGCCCACAGCCTGTGGACAAGGTTGTGGAGCGCGTGGGGACTACCCGGCGTGTCCCTGTGCGCGGACCGGGGACAGGGCGGGGACACGGACTCCCGCAGCACCCCGCGGTGCAGGTCCCACCTGCGCGAACGCGCCGTTCCCGACTGTGGATCGTCAGCCCGGCGCAACCCTCGTCACCGGCTGGAGGGGCGGTCGTGTCCACCGTCCGTGCGACGTGCACCCGAGAGGGTGCACTCGGGCGGGCGCGGTGTCGCCGGAGTGCTTTACGGTGCCTCCGTGCCCGGATCGACTCCTGACGCTCACGCGTACCCCGAGGCGACCGGCCCGTCCCGTTCCACCGGCCGGGCCGGCCGCGCAGTGCCGGCTGCCCGGTCGCGCCGCGGAGCGGACGTGGGGGCCACGGCACGCGGTGACCTCGCGGGGGGACCGGCGAACCTGGGCGACGTCGAGGTCCGGCGCAGCGCCCGTCGCCGGCGCACCGTCACGGCGTACCGGGAGAAGGGGCGCACGGTCGTCCTCATCCCGGCGGCGTTCAGCCCCGCCGAGGAACGGCGCTGGGTGGCCCAGATGGTGGCCAAGCTGCAGACGCGCGAGGAGCGGCGGCGCCGCTCCCTGGGTGGGGACGACGAGCTGATGGACCGCGCCCGCGCCCTCTCGGTCGCCCACCTCGACGGCCTGGCCCTGCCGCTCAGCGTCCGCTGGGTCGACAACCAGAACCGCCGCTGGGGCTCCTGCACCCCGGCGGACGGCAGCATCCGCCTGTCGAGCCGGCTGCGGTCGATGCCGGAGTACGTCGTCGACTACGTGCTGGTGCACGAGCTGGTGCACCTGCTGGAGCCCGGGCACGACGAGAACTTCTGGGCGCTGGTGGCCCGCTATCCCCGCGCCGAGCGGGCCCGCGGGTTCCTCGAGGGCGTGGAGCTGGCCGCGACCTCCGGCACCGAGGCCGACGGGGAGTCCGCCGACCTCGTCGACTGAAGAAGGGCCCCGTCAGCGAGGCTGCGGACCGTCGTCCTCGTCGGGCTTCTTCTCCGCGTCGTCGGCGGTCAGGGCGGACAGCTCGTCGTCCAGAGCCTGGCGCGTGACGAAGTCCAGCGGCTCGTCGAGGTCGTCGGACGTGGGCAGCAGGTCCGGGTGCGACCACAGCCGGTCGCGGGCGTCCGCGCCGTGCTGCTGGGTCATCGCACCCCACACCGTCGCCGCGTCCCGGAGCCGGCGCGGGCGCAGCTCGAGGCCGACGAGGGTGGCGAAGGTCTGCTCCGCCGGGCCGCCGGAGGCACGACGCCGGCGCATCGTCTCGGCGAGCGCCGAGTGGCCGGGCAGCCGGTCCTTCGCGGCCTCGGCGACGACGGTGTCGACCCAGCCCTCGACGAGCGCCAGCAGCGTCTCCAGGCGGCGCAGCGCCATCTGCTGCTCCGGGGTCTCCTCCGGCTCGAGGACGCCGCTGCCGAGCAGCTGCTGGATGCTCTCCGGGTTGCTCGGGTCGATGCCGCCCTCCATGCCGGACATCGCCTCGCCGAGCTTCTGCTCGATCGCCTCGCGGTCGATGGTGATCCCGCGGGCGTAGGCGTGCACGGCGTCCTGCAGCTGCTGGCGCAGCCACGGGACGTGCGCGAAGAGCCGCTGCGAGGCGGCCTCCCGCAGCGCCAGGAACAGGCGCACCTCGTCCGCGGGCCGGTCCAGGCCGGCGGCGAAGGCGCCCACGTTCTGCGGCACCAGCACGCCGGTCCCGGCCGGCGCGAGGGGGAGCCCGACGTCGGTGCTGGTCACGACCTCGTCGGCGAGCTTGCCGAGCGCCTGGCCGATCTGGGCGCCGAACATCAGGCCGCCCATCCGGCCCATGATCCCGGCGACGGGGCCGAAGGACATCGCCGCCTCCTGGGGGAGGGCGCTGGTCATCGCGGCGACGACCTTCTCGGCGAGCGGATCGATGAGGGCGCGCCACGCGGGCAGCGTCTGCTCGACCCATTCGACGCGCGACCACGCGGCGGTCCGGTCGATGCCGGACGGGAGCTCGGTGGCCTGGTCGAGCCAGAGATCGGCGAGGCGCAGCGCCTCTGCGACGCCGGTGCGCTCGGCGTCGGAGGAGGGCTGGTGGCCGGCCGCGAGCTGGCTGATGGCGCCCTGGCGGGCGAGGTCCCAGTTCACCGGGCCCCCGGACCAGCTCATCAGCTTCTGGAGCTCGGCGAACAGCGGCATCTTGCCCAGCAGGTCCTCGGGGGAGCCGCCGCCGGCGATGCCCCCGAACAGCGCCCCGAGCCCGAACGGGTCGCCTGCGGGGTTGCCCCCCTGGTTCGGGTCGCGACGCTCAGGGTCGCGGTCGGACGGTCCGAAGCCGAACGGCACGTCACTCATGGGTCCACGGTAGACGCGTGATCTTCGCGGTGGCTGCGGTGCGTTGCGCCCTGGGCGGACGGCGGGCGACGGCAGCGTCCAGGTTCGCCGCATAGGCTCGCCCGTCGTGACCCGCCGGATCGCCGTCCTGACCGCCGGTGTCGTGCTCCTCGTCGTCTTCGGACTGCTGGGCACGACGCTGCCGGTGCCCTACGTCGCGCAGGTGCCCGGACCGACGTTCAACACCCTCGGCGACATCGACGGCGAGCCGATCATCGACATCCAGGGCCGCGACCGCAACGAGGTGGAGGGCAACCTCAACCTCACCACCGTCGGGGTCAGCCGCGGCGGCCTCAGCCTGGTGCAGGCCGTCCGCGGGTGGTTCGACGACGAGGTGAGCGTCGTCCCGGAGGAGTCGGTGTACCCGCCCGACCGCTCCGAGGAGGAGACCCGGCAGGCCAACCGCCAGGCGTTCCTCACGTCCGAGCAGGCGGCCATGACCGTCGCGCTCGGCCGGCTCGGGTACCCGGTCAAGGTCGTGGTCCAGGGCCTCGCCGACGACTCGCCGTCCGACGGGGCGCTGGAGGAGGGCGACGCCCTCGAGGCGATCGACGGCGTCCCGACGCCGGACACCGAGGCGCTCGACGAGGTCCTCACCGCCATCCCCGGCGGCACGGAGGTGACGGTGTCCTACACCCGGCTCGGGGAGCCCGGCACCGCCACGGTCACCACCGGGACCGCGGAGGAGCGGGAGGGGTCGCTGCTCGGCGTCACCATCCTCGAGCAGCCGTCCGCGCCGTTCGACGTCGACATCCAGGTGGAGGACGTCGGTGGCCCCTCGGCGGGGCTGATGCTGACCCTGGGCATCCTCGACCTGGTCGGCGACGACGACCTGACCGGTGGAGCGGTGATCGCCGGCACCGGCACCATCGACGCCGAGGGCGACGTCGGGCCGATCGGCGGCATCCCGCTGAAGATGGTCGCCGCCCAGGAGATCGGTGCCGAGCTGTTCCTCGTCCCAGAGGGCAACTGCGCCGAGGCGGTCGCCGCCGCCGATCCCGGGTTCCCGCTGGTCAAGGTCGCCACGCTCGACGACGCCCTGGAGGCGCTGGCCGACTTCGGCGCCGGACGGACGCCCGAGACCTGCTGAACCCTCGACCTGCCGGGGAACCCCGTCGTCACTCACGCGTTGTGCTGGGATGACCGGAGGTTCCTCCCGCGGCGCGAGCGACTCCTGTCGTCCGGCCGCCGGTCGGCCCCCTGTCACCGCACGTCTGCAAACTGTCTGCAACTGAAGGAGAGCGCTCGTGGCCATGCGGCCCCCCGTGCCGGTGCCGACCCTGTCGCGCCGCGCGAAGCTGGTCCTCGGCGCCGTCGCCGTGCTGCTGGTGCTGTTCACGGCCATCGGCACGCTGACCAACGTCTACGTCGACTACCTCTGGTTCGACGAGACCAACTACACCGAGGTCTTCTGGACCGAGATCCAGACCCGGGCGCTGCTGTTCGCCGTGGCCGGTGTCGCGACCGGTGGCCTGGTCGCCCTGTCGATCCACCTGGCCTACCGGTTCCGGCCGACGTTCCGGCCGATGTCGCTGGAACAGCAGAACCTCGAGCGCTACCGCCAGTCGCTGGAGCCCCGCCGCGGCCTGGTGCTCACCGCGGTCGCCGTGGTGCTGGGTCTGTTCGCCGGCTTCACCGCGCAGGGCAGCTGGCAGACCTGGCTGACCTTCCGCAACAGCACCGACTTCGGCCGGACCGACCCGCAGTTCGGCGTCGACCTGTCCTTCTTCGTCTTCGACTACCCCTTCTACCGGCTGGCGCTGGGCTTCGGCTTCGCGATCGTGCTGCTGGCGCTGATCGGGGCGGTGCTGACCCACTACGTCTTCGGCGGCCTGCGGCTGCAGACGCCCGGTCAGAAGCTGACGTCGGCGGCGCGCGTGCAGCTGTCGGTGCTGCTGGGCCTGTTCGTCGCCCTCAAGGCGGTCGCCTACTGGCTGGACCGGTACGGGCTGGTCTACTCCGACCGCGGTGACGTCTTCACCGGTGCCAGCTACACCGACATCAACGCCCTGCTGGTGCCCAAGACGATCCTGGTCTTCGTCGCGATCGTCTGCGCGCTGGCGTTCTTCGCCAACATCTTCGTGCGCAACTTCCTGCTGCCCGCGGCCGCGCTGGTGCTGCTCCTCATCTCCAGCCTGGTGATCGGCGTCGCGTACCCCGCGATCGTCCAGCAGTTCGTGGTCCGGCCGAGCGCCGACCAGAAGGAGGCGCCGTACATCGAGCGCGCGATCCAGTCGACGCTCGACGCGTACAACCTCTCCGACATCGACTACGTCAACTACGCGCAGGAGTCCACCGGCGACTCGGTCGACACCGACGCCGCCTTGGCCGAGCTGCGCAACGACACGGAGACCATCCCGAACGCGCGGCTGCTGGACCCCAACGTCCTGTCCCAGACGTTCACCGCGCGCCAGCAGATCCGCAACGTCTACGGCTTCCCGGAGAAGCTCGACATCGACCGGTACACGATCGACGGCGAGACGCGGGACTACGTGGTGGCCGTCCGCGAGCTGAACTCGGCCGGGCTGTCGGAGAACCAGGGCTCGTGGATCAACCGGCACACCGTCTACACGCACGGCAACGGCTTCGTCGCCGCGCCGGCCAACCGGGTCGTGGCCGGTCAGGAGGGCGGCGAGCCGAACTTCACCACCCGCGACCTGCCGACGGTCGGTGACATCGACGTGGAGGAGCCGCGCATCTACTACGGCGAGCTCATCCAGCAGAACGGCCAGGACGTCTACTCCGTCGTCGGCGCTCCGGAGGGCTCGGAGCCGCGGGAGTTCGACCGGCCGGAGGACGGGTCCGACGAGGGCCAGGTCAACAACACCTACGACGGCGAGGGTGGCGTCGAGATCGGCAGCTTCTTCCGCCAGCTGACCTTCGCCATCTACTACCGGGAGCGGAACTTCCTGCTGTCGGGCGCGGTCAACGACGAGTCGAAGGTGCTCTACGTCCGCGACCCCCGCGAGCGCGTGGAGAAGGCGGCCCCGTTCCTCGAGGTCGACGGCGACCCGTACCCCGCCGTCATCGACGGGCGGGTCACCTGGATCCTCGACGGCTACACGACGTCGGACGCCTACCCCTACTCCGAGCCGCGCGACCTGGGGACGACGGCGCAGGACTCGCTCACCGGGGCCGGCACGACGGCGCTGCCGAACGACCAGTTCAACTACATCCGGAACTCCGTGAAGGCGACGGTCGACGCCTACGACGGCACCGTGACGCTGTACGAGTGGGACGAGGAGGACCCGGTCCTCCAGACGTACATGAAGGCGTTCCCCGACACGGTGACCCCGTACGACGACATCCCGGACGAGCTGATGAGCCACGTCCGGTACCCCGAGGACCTGTTCAAGCTGCAGCGGGACATCCTGACGCGGTACCACGTCTCGAACCCGGTCGACTTCTACAACCAGAACGACCGCTGGCAGGTGCCCGACGACCCGACGCAGGACACCGACGCCGCGCAGCCGCCGTACTACATCCTGGCCCAGCGGC
>DASQTE010000210.1:0-9414 GCA_035642035.1 Blastococcus sp. | reverse complement strand
CGAGCTGGTGGGCGAGGTAGACGAGCTCACCGCCCGCTAGCTGACGGCGGCGGGCGGCGAGCCAGTCGGCGAGGCCGGCCGGCGCCGCCGGTCCGTCCAGGGCGTCCTGGACCGTCTGGAGGATGGCCTCGAGGAAGTACGCCTCGTCGTCGGGGTAGGTGCCGTCCGGGCCGGCCAGCACGACCCAGTCGGACGCGCCCGCCGACAGCGCGGGCGCGCCGGCGGCCCGGAGGTGACCGAACAGGTGGCGGCCCGTCCGGCTCTCCCCGGCAGGCCGGCCGTAGCGGACGCGGGAGTCCATGTGCCGGTGGTAGGCGCCCAGGACGTCGTCGTCGTGGGGGTGGTCGGGCTGGAAGATGCTCTCGCCGTCGAAGTTGACCGTGAACCAGTAGCCGCCGCCCGGGACCAGCAGCCGGAGGAGCCCGGGCAGGACGGCCGGCACGTCCACCAGGTCCAGGAAGGCGTTGGCGATCAGCACGTCGGCCGGTGCCCCGTGCCCGGCATCCAGGTAGTCCCCGAGCTCGGCCTCGACGAGCCGTACCCGCAGCTCGCCCAGCCGCACGCCGTCCGGGAGCGGTCGGGCCGGCAGCCCGCGAGCGCCGGCCCAGTCGCAGAGCCAGGTGCGGGAGTCGTCCAGCAGCCGGCGGTCGACGTCGAGCAGCGTGTACTCCCCGGCGGTGACGACCTGCCACTCGAGCAGCCGGGCCACCATGGTCCCCAGACCGGCGCCGATCTCGAGGATCCGGGGTTCGCCCGGCGGCACCAGGCGGCGCAGCTCGGCCAGCACGTGGCGGTTGAGTGCCCGGTCGTCCACGCTCTTCTTCGCGGCGAGGTACCGGGTGTAGGCGTAGCTCATCGCTTCTCGGCCACCAGCGCGAACTTGCGCACCCGTCCGCGGCCCAGCCAGTCGCTCCACAGCACGTGGGCCCCGATCAGGTGGGTCAGGGCCGGCGGCCCGATCTGCCGGGCGATGTCGCTCGCGTCGGCGTGGAACGACCGGAGCAGGGCCGTCGCCGTCGCGTGGTGCGAGGCGCTCCACTGCTCCTGCCAGGTGATCGTCAACCCGGCCTCCCGGAGCAGCATCCCCATCTCCGCGAGCTCGATCAGCCACACGGTGTCGGCGTCGGGCATCAGGGCGCGCTCGCCCGGCGTGAGCGGCGGGCCCTCCTCGAGGGAGAACGCGAAGCGGCCGCCGTGCGGGAGCACGCGGGCCACCTCCGCCAGGAGGGCCGCCTTGTCGGGGAAGGCCAGCATCGTCTCGAGGAGGAGCACGACGTCGAAGGGACCGTCCGGCAGCGGCGGGACCTCCTGCTGCTCGAAGCGGCACGGCAGGTTGCCGGCCAGGCCGCGCGCGATGTCCAGAGCGCTCGCGGAGGAGTCGAGGCCGAGGTAGCGGCAACCCGTCTCCGCCGCGATCAACCGGCCCGGACCGGCCGTGCCGCAGCACAGGTCGAGCACCGAGTCGGCGGGGCCGATGCCCGCGCGGCAGGCCACCCGGCGGATCTCGGCCGCGCGCATGAAGCTCTCCTGGCCGACGTACTCGCCAACCGGGTAGGCGGCCTCCCTCGCCCGGTGCAGCCCGGTGATGAAAGGGGCGCGCTCGTCTTGTCTCACCGTTCGGGCCTCCGTGGTCGCCTGTGCGCAGGTACACGGATCAGCGGGCGCGGCGGTTCAGCGGCGCGGTGCCCTGCCGGGGCCGGTCACTGCGCGGGGACGACGATCCGCGCGGTCACGCCGAAGTGGTCCGAGGCCCACAGCGGCGGTGGGGCGGGGCGAAAGGGCTGGTCGCCGGTGCGGGCGACCTCTGTCACGGACCAGTCCTCGGAGGTCAGCACGAGGTCGATGCGGGTGAACTCGCGCCCGACCGGATCGGCCAGCGGTAGGGCCTGGCAGCAGGTCCAGCCGGGGTCGTCGGGTCGCTCCGCGCCCCAGGCGTCGTGGAGCACCGCCGTCAGGTTCCGGTAGGTGGGTGTGGACGAACCGTCGGCCGGGGAGTTGAAGTCGCCGAGCGCGATGACCGGGTGGGGACTCGCGGCGACGATCGCCAGGAACTCGTCGCCCTGCTGCTGCTGGGCCGTGCCGGTGACCGCGGCGCCCACCTCGAGGTGGGTGTTGAGGATCCGCACCGTGGTCGCCCGATCGGGCCGGTAGTCGATCGACGACCAGCTGCGGGTGGAGGTGACGGGTCCGACGAGGAAGGGCTCGCTGAACTGCGCCGTGTACCGGCCCTCCTCGGCGTTCTCGAACCGGTCCGCCAGGTCGGTCCGCACCATGAGCACGTCCCGGTCGGTGAGCCTCAGGTCCACGGGACCGGCTGCGGGGTCCAGCCGCGGGAACTCCACGTCGGCGTTCGTCGCCGCGGCCACCGGGGTGTAGGGGACGTCGCGAGCGCTCAGCTCCTCCCGGAGGAGCGCGAGGAAGTCGAAGGCCACGTGGGTGGCGTCCGGTGCCGGTCGGACCATGACGTCGCCGGGCGTCTGGTCGCGCCAGAGCGTGACCTCCTGGAGTCCGACGACGTCCGGACGGGCCTGCGCGATCTCGTCGGCGAGCGCCGCCGCCCGCGTGGGGAAGTCGCTGGCGAGCAGGGTCGCCCACGCCCGGCTCCCGGCCTCGACGAGCTCCGGCCAGGTCGACGCCGCGAAGACGTCGCCCACGGGGGTGCCGACGTAGAGGTTCCGCGTCATGACCGTGATCTCGGTGTCCTGCGGGTCCTCCTGCACCGCCGCGACGGTGCAGGAGGGCAGCAGCGCGACCAGCACCGACGCGACGGCAAGAGACGCGCGGCGGCGCGCCCGAGCAGAAGTCATGGAGGCCTCCCGGGTGGCCGAACCTAGGCGTGTCCGGCCCCGGGAAGGAAGGGCGGGGCCGCTAGGCGGTGCCGGCGACGGCGGCCGCTCGGGTCGGGCGGCGGCGCCGGGCGAGCGCGACGGTGGGGATCAGGGTCAGCGCGGCGATGCCGGTGCCCACCACGGCGGGGCCGGTGGCCCCGAGGGCGGAACCGAGGGTGAGGCCGGCGCCCCAGGAACCCACTGCGGTCCCGAGGTTGTACGCCGCGACCGACATCGACACGCCCAGCGTGGGTGCCACGCCGGCGAAGCGGACGGCCAGGGCGGACAGCACCGGGTTGGCGCTGAGTCCGATGAGCCCGAGCACGACCACGAGCAGGACCGTGGGCACCGCGTGCGCCGACAGCAGGCAGACGGCCACGAGCACGACCGTGGTCGCTGCGGCCACCCCGATCGTCGTGAGGTGCGGGTGGACGTCCCCCAGCCGGCCCCCGTAGATCGTCCCGACCAGGGAGCCGACCCCGAAGCCGACGAGGACCAGCGGCACCAGGCCCACGGCGATGCCGGCCCGGTCGGTCAGCAGCGGGGAGACGTAGGAGTAGACCGAGAGAACTCCGCCCGTCGTGGTCGCGCACGCCGCCAGCACGAGCCACAGGCGGCCCGACCGCAACGCGGCCAGCTCGGAGCGCAAGGACGCCGGTTGCTGATCGCGCTCGTCGTGCGGCACGTTCCGGGCGATGAGCGCCACGGAGGCCAGCGCGAGGACGGCGAGTGCCCAGAAGGGTCCCCGCCAGCCCGCCACCTGACCGGCGAACGCACCGAGCGGCACCCCGAGGACGTTGGCCAGCATGCCGCCGGCACCCACCAGCCCGAGGGCGCGGGCGCCGGCTGCCGGACCGGCGGCGCGGGTGGCCACCACCGAGGCCACCGACCAGAACGCGCCGGTCGCCCAGGCGGTCACGAAGCGGGCTCCCAGCAGCACGGGGAAACTCGAGCTCAGCGCGACGACGACGTGCCCGCCCGCGAACACCGCGAGGGCGAGGGCCAGCGTCGTCCGCCGCGGCATCCGGCGGGTCAGCAGGGCCATCGTCGGGGAGCCGACGATCATCCCGGCCGCGAACACGGTGATCAGGAGCCCGGCCTCCGCCACGCTCACCTGCAGGTCGCCGGCGATCTCCGGCAGCAGACCGGCGACCACGAACTCGGTGGTGAGCATCAGGAACGTGCCGACCGCCATCACGTACACGACGAACGGCAGCCGTGCCGGGGCGGCGGGTGCCGCCGCCCCGGCCGGGCGGTTCAGCTGGTCCAGGGTCACCGGAGGGTCGAGGCGTCGATGACGAACCGGTAGCGCACGTCGGAGGCCAGGACGCGCTCGTACGCGTCGTTGACGCGGTCGGCGGCGATCACCTCGACCTCGGCGCCGATGCCGTGCTGCGCGCAGAAGTCGAGCATCTCCTGGGTCTCGACGATCCCGCCGATCATCGAGCCGGCGTACGTCCGGCGCCCGCCGATCAGCGACATCACGTTCAGGCTCAGCGGCTCGGCCGGGGCGCCGACGTTGACCAGCGCGCCGTCCACCGCGAGCAGCGACAGGTAGGCGTCGACGTCGATCGCTGCACTGACGGTGTTGACGACAAGGTCGAACCGCCCGGCCAGCTCGGTGAACGTGCCCGGGTCGCTGGTGGCGAAGTAGTGATCGGCGCCGAGCCGGAGGCCGTCCTCCTGCTTCTTCAGCGACTGCGACAGCACCGTCACCTCGGCACCCATCGCGTGCGCGAGCTTGACGGCCATGTGGCCCAGGCCGCCGAGGCCGACGACGGCGACCCGCTTGCCCGGTCCAGCACCCCAGCGGCGCAGCGGTGAATAGGTGGTGATGCCGGCGCACAGGAGCGGCGCGGCCGCGGCGGGGTCGATACCGGCGGGCACGCGCAGGACGTAGTCGGCGTCGACCACGACGTGGCTGGAGTAACCGCCCTGCGTGGTGCTGCCGTCGCGGTCGGAGCCCGCGTAGGTGGGGACCATGCCCCGGAGGCAGTACTGCTCGTCGCCGTTGCGGCAGTTGATGCACTCGCCGCAGGAGTTCACCATGCAGCCGACGCCGACGCGGTCACCGACCCGGTGGCGGCTGACCTCGGCTCCGACCTCGCTGACGACGCCGACGATCTCGTGGCCGGGGACCACCGGGAAGGGCTGGGGTCCCCAGTCGCCGTTCACGGTGTGGATGTCGGAGTGGCAGATGCCGGCGTACTCGATCTCGATGAGGACGTCGTTCGGGCCGACGTCCCGGCGCTCGATCGTGGTGGGGGCCAGAGGGCGGCCGGCGGCCGGGGCGGCGTAGGCGTTGACGCGCATGGCGGTGCTCCTTCTGAGGCGGACGGGGGGTGGCGTTGGAGTCCACGGAACGCCTCGTGGAGCGGGCGTGGGAGGTCGGGTTTGTGGGGGGTAGAAGCTCGACCTCCCTCCACCGGCGTGGCGACGTAGCGTCGATGGCGTGGACAACCGCTCCGACATCCGCGACTTCCTGGCCAGCCGTCGCGCCCGGATCACCCCCGAGCAGGCCGGTCTGCTCCCGGGAGGCGGTCGGCGGCGGGTCCCGGGGCTCCGCCGCGAGGAGGTCGCCGTCCTCGCCGGCGTGAGCACCGAGTGGTACACCCGGCTCGAGAAGGGCCACATCGCCGGTGTCTCCGAGGATGTCCTCGAGGCGGTCGCCCGGGCGCTGCAGCTGGACGAGGCCGAGCGGACCTACCTGTTCGACCTGGCCCGCGCCGCCATCAAACCGGCTCGGACCCCACAGCGACGCAGCAGGGCGCAGGTCCAGCCGCGGGTGCAGTGGATGCTGGACTCGATGACGGCGTCCGCGGCGTTCGTCGCGAACGGTCGCCTGGACATCGTGGCGACCAACTCCCTGGGGCGGGCGCTGCACGCACCGCTGTTCGACGTCCCCGGGCGGCCGGCGAACTTCGCCCGCTTCCAGTTCCTCGACCCGCGGTCGCGCGACTTCTACCCGGACTGGGAGGGCGCGGCGAACATCACCGTCGCACTGCTCCGCGCCGAGGCCGGCCGCCATCCGGGCGACGCGCAGCTCCGCGAGCTCGTCGGCGAGCTGTCCACGGTCAGCGACGAGTTCCGGAGCCGCTGGGCCGCGCACGACGTGCGGATCCACCACGACGGCGCGAAGAGCTTCCGCCATCCCGTCGTCGGCGGCCTGGACCTCGGCTACTACACCCTCGACCTGCCCACCGAGGACCACCGAGGTCTGCGCCTGACCATCTACACCGCCGAACCCGGGACGCCCTCCGAGGACGCCCTCAAGCTGCTCGCCAGCTGGGCGGCGACGACCGCCGGCGCGTCCACCCCTGCGACCGAGCGGTCCTGAGCGCAGCGCGACCGGCCGCTGCCCGCGATATCCCCTTGCCGGGACGTCGGCGTGCTGCGAGGTTCGCGGCATGCCGCCCAGCACCGCCGGCCCGCCGTTCGACCAGTTCCTGGCGACCGCGGAGGCCGTGGCCAGGGAGCGACCGGAGGTCGACCCCGACCTGGCTCGCGAGGTCTTCCAGGAGGCGGCCACCCTGCTGCACGACGGGCTCGCCCTCGACGGTCTGGACGAGCACGACACCCGCTCCGTCGTCGCCGGGCTGTGCGTCGACCTCGTCGCCGCCGACCCCGGCGCTGCGGTGCGCGCCCGGTCCCGGGCGGTGCTGACGGACCCGGGGGAGCTGCACGACCCGCACGGCGTGTCGGCGTCCTATCTGGCAGCCGCATCGGTCCTGCAGCTCTGACCCGGAAGAGTTCGAGCGACTCGACCGACATGGAGAGGCAGCAGGGCGGCAGGCGCCCCTGCGCGGTCTGCCCACGCAGGGGGCGGAGCCGCGCCGGGTGCACGCTCAGGCCGATGCGGCGGAGTGACGTCGAGACCCGTTGTCGCACGGGACGACAGGGGTGATCGTGGTGCATGACGTCGAATCCGTCGTACGAGCAGTCGAAGCAGGTCGCCGAGGCCAGCCGCGAGACCGAGTGGACCAAGCCGTCGTTCGGCAAGGAGCTCTTCCTCGGCAACTTCCGCCTCGACCTGATCCATCCGCAGCCGGAGCTCGACGCGGACGCGGTGGCCAAGGGCGAGACGTTCCTCGAGCGCCTCCGCGCCTTCCTCACCGAACATGTCGACCGGCAGCAGATCGAGCGCGAGGCGCGCATCCCCGACAGCGTCATCCAGGGCTTCAAGGAGCTGGGCGCCCTCGGCATGAAGATCCCGGAGGAGTACGGGGGGCTCGGGCTGAGCCAGGTCTACTACAACAGGGCACTGGCCATGGCCGGCAGCTGGCACTCGTCGATCTCGACGCTGCTCTCTGCGCATCAGTCGATCGGGCTGCCCGAACCGCTGCGCCTGTTCGGCTCGGAGGAGCAGAAGCGCCACTGGTTGCCCAAGCTGGCCACGGACCACATCTCGGCGTTCCTGCTCACCGAGCCCGATGTCGGCTCGGACCCGGCGCGCATGAGCACGACCGCGGTCCCCACCGAGGACGGCACCGGCTACCGGATCAGCGGCACGAAGCTGTGGGCGACCAACGGCGCCATCGCCGACGTGGTCGTGGTCATGGCCGTCGTCCCGAAGTCCGACGGCCACAGGGGTGGCATCACGGCGTTCCTCTGCCCGTGCGACCGCGAGGGCATCACGGTCGAGCACCGCAACGAGTTCATGGGGCTCAGGGGCATCGAGAACTCCGTCACGCGCTTCGACGACGTCTTCGTCCCCCGGGAGGACGTCATCGGCGGCGAGGGCAAGGGCCTGCGGATCGCGCTCACGACGCTGAACACGGGCCGCCTGTCGCTGCCGGCGTTCTGCCTGTCGGCGACCAAGTACTCCCTGAAGATCGCGCGTGAATGGTCGGCCGAACGGAAGCAGTGGGGTCAGCCCATCGGAAAGCACGACCCGGTCGCGCAGAAGCTGGCCTGGCTGGCCGGCACGGCGTTCGGCCTCGAAGCCATGCTCGACGTGTCCAGCCGGCTGGCCGACGACAAACGCAACGACATCCGCATCGAGGCCGCCCTCGCAAAGCTCTACGGGTCGGAACTCGGGTGGACCGCCGTCGACGAGATGGTCCAGATCCGTGGCGGTCGCGCCTACGAGACCGCCGAGTCGCTGGCGCGGCGCGGCGAGAAGCCGGTGCCGGCCGAGCAGATGCTGCGCGACATGCGGATCAACCGCATCTTCGAGGGATCCACGGAGATCATGCACCTGCTGATCGCCCGTGAGGCCGTCGACGAGCACCTGAAGGTGGCGGGGGACCTGGTGCTCGGCGACTCGCGCCCGGCCGACAAGGCGAGGGCCGCCGCGAAGGCGGGTGCCTTCTACGCCAAGTGGTTCCCGACGCTCACCATGGGTGCCGGCCAGCGTCCCGGGGCCTTCTCCGAATTCGGAGGGCTCGCCAAGCACGTGCGCTACGTCGAGCGTCACTCCCGCAAGCTCGCGCGCTCGACCTTCTACGCGATGGGCCGCTACCAGGCTCGCCTCGAGCAGAAGGGGCACCTGCTCGGCCGGATCGTCGACATCGGTGCCGAGCTCTACGCGATCGCGTGCGCCTGCGTCTACGCGGACACCATCGGGCGCGAGCAGCCCGACCGCCGGCAGGAGGTCATGGAGCTGGCCGACCTGTTCTGCGGCCAGGCCCGCCGTCGGGCCGACCGGCTGTTCGCGGAGCTGTGGGCCAACGACGACCACGCTCAGTACGAGGTCGCGCAGCAGGTGCTCGCCGGTCGGTACGCATGGTTCGAGGAGGACGTCCTCGACCCTGCGGGAGATGGTCCGATGATGCCGACGCATGCCCGACCGGCCGCCGAGAAGTTCGGAGCGTCTCCAGCTCCCGTTGAGGTCACGGCAACCCGATAGTCGCGGGCTCCATCCACCGCCCGCGATCAGGCTGCTGACCACCGGGGTTGTTGGCGGTCCGGATCACGACGGGCGCAGCCTGTCGCAGCACATGAGTTGCCGGCAGACGGCCCGGCGCAGGGATCGCACACCGGGCGTCGTTGCAGCCACCGCGAGACTCACGGTGGGCACGCCTCCTCGCCGACAGCTGGCGCTGGATCTGAGTCGGGGGTCGGCGCTGTCTCGGGAGCGGGCTCAGTCGCGGGCCCGGTGTCGGATGCCGGGTCGGGCTGCGGCGCCGGCTGGGGCTGCGGTGCCGGCTCGGGCTGCGGTGCTGGCTCGGGAACGGTTTGGGTGTCGGGCTCTGGCTCGGGCGCCGGCTGGGTGTCGGGTGCAGGCTCTGGCTCGGCTGGGGGCTCAGCTGGGGGCTCGGCCTCAGGCACCTGCTGGGTGTCGGGGGCAGGCTCGGATTCGGGTGCCGCTTCAGGCTCCGCCTCGGGCTCGGGCGCCGGCTGGGTGTCGGGTACAGGCTCCGGCTCGGTTCGGGGCTCGGCCTCGGCCTGGGTGTCGGGAGCAGGCTCCGGGTCGGCTTGGGGCTCGGATTCGGGTGCCGCTTCGGACTCAGGCTCAGGCTCAGGCTCAGGCTCGGGCTCGGAAGCCGGACCGGGCTCGGCCTCGCCTTCGGGCGCCGGCTGGGTGTCGGGTGCGGCCCCGGCCTCTGGAGCGGGCTGGGTCTCGGGTGCAGGCTCCGGCTCGGCT
>DASQTE010000209.1:0-6188 GCA_035642035.1 Blastococcus sp. | reverse complement strand
CCGACTCGGAGTTCGCCGATGGCACGCTGACTGCCGTCCGCCATCAGGACGAGTGTGTCGCCGGCCAGGCAGTACACGCACGAATGACTGCAGCCCCGGTACGGATTGATCGTCCAGGGAAATGGCATCGCGGATTCGCCGGGCACGTGGTTGAGGGCGCTCTTGGCGCGCACCTCGTGGAACGTCAGGCCGGGGAACTCGGGCACCTGGACGCTGCGCAGCAGCCCCCGGATGCTCGGCATGCCGGGCAGCGTCGTGGGCTCGTCGAGGTCGAGCCGCTGCGCATCCCATCGCATGGAGACCATGCGAACACACGTTCGAACCCATGTCCAGTCGTCAGAGTAAGTCCGCCCGCACCATCACGACGTCGGACACCGGCAGCGCGCCGGCGCGAGGCACCCTCGTCGCATATGACGCGATCCCCCTGCCGCACTCCTCAGGATCCTCCAACCCCACGACCGCCACCGCGGCCGCGCGCACACGCCGGCCCGCGAGCCACAGATCCACCGGAGCCCGGGCGCGCAGGTTGCGCCACCACGTCTTCCGGTCCGCCTGACCGACCATGATCCACACCCGCTCGCCGTTCCTGACGTACTGGCAGACCAGCTCATGGGGGGCGCCCGTCCGGAGGCCTGTGTACCGGACAACGGCCAGCGACCGGCCGAGGCCGGGCCCGAGGGGCGTGCGGAGCAGGCGGCGCAGCACGGGGTTGGCTACGCGGTTCATCCAGAACCAGCGACTCGCGACCATCAGACGGGCGGGCGATCCTCGTAGAAGGTGGAGAGCACGACCGTCGTCCGGGTGGTGACGTTGGCGGCGGCGCGGATGTCCTGCAGCAGGTGCTCGAGGGCGTCGGGCGAGGCCACCCGCACCTTGAGGATGTAGCTCTCGACGCCCGCGACGGAGTGGCACTCCTCGATGGCCGAGAGGTGCGCGAGGCGGGCCGGCGCGTCGTCGGGCTGGGCGACGTCGATCGGCGTGATGGAGACGAACGCCGTCAGGGGCAAGCCGAGCGCCTTCGCCTCCAGGGTCGCCCGGTAGCCGGTGATGAGGCCCCGCTGCTCCAGGCGGCGCACCCGCTGGTGCACGGCCGACACCGACAGGCCCACCTTCTCCGCCAGGTCCGTGTAGCTGGCCCGGCCGTCCCGCGCCAGGGCGGCCAGCAGCGTGCGGTCGACGTCCACCGCCGCGCCCGGCTCAGCCGGGGAGTTCTGCGAGCTCACGGGGACCGTCGTTCAGGATGCGGACGCCGTCCTCGGTGCAGACGACGATGTCCTCGATGCGGGCGCCGCAGCGGCCGGCCAGGTAGATGCCCGGCTCAACCGAGAACGCCATGCCGGGGACCAGCGCGATGTCGTTGCCCTCCACGATGTAGGGCGCCTCGTGGGTGTCCAGGCCGATGCCGTGCCCGGTGCGGTGGATGAAGTGCTCGCCCCAGCCGGCGTCGGCGATGACGGTCCGAGCGGCGGCGTCGACCGCCTCCGCCGTCACGCCGGGCCGCACGGCCGCGGTCGCGGCGCGCTGGGCGGCCTGCAGCACGCCGTACCACTCGGCGACGTCGGGCGCCGGAGCGCCGCCGACCACGTAGGTGCGGGTGCAGTCCGACCGGTAGCCGGTCGGCGTCCCGCCACCCAGGTCGACCACGACGACGTCGCCGGACTCGATCGTGCGGTTCGAGAGCTCGTGGTGCGGGCTGGCGCCGTTCGGCCCGGACCCCACGATGACGAAGTCCACGCTGACGTGGCCCTCCTCGAGGATCGCCGCGGCGATGTCGGCGCCGACCTCCGCCTCGGTGCGCCCGACCCGCAGCCATTCCCCCATGCGGGCGTGCACCCGGTCGATCGCGGCTGCCGCGACGGCCAGCTCCTCGATCTCGGCGGCGGACTTCACCATCCGCAGCCGGTCCACGACCGGCGTGGCCAGTTCCAGCGCGGAACCGGGGACGGCGCGCTGCACGCCGAGGGCGTGCTCGGCCCAGCTGCGCGCACCCACGCCTACCCGCGCCGGCGCACCGCCCAGCCGCGCACCCGCTGCGGAGGCGAGCAGGGCGAAGGGGTCGTCGGTCTCGTCCCAGGCCAGCACGTCCAGGCCGAGGTCCCCGGCCGGGCTGGCGCCGACCATCGGCGCCTCCAGCCGCGGGACGACGAGGAACGCCTCACCCCGGGCGGGCACCGCCAGCGCCGTGAGCCGCTCCAGCGGGTGGGCGTTGTAGCCGATCAGGTAGCGGAGGTCGGACCCCGGCGTGAACACGAGCAGGTCCATCCCCAGCTCGCCGGCGATCTCCCGGGCGGCGTGCACCCGGTCGATCGTCACCAGAGGCCCGGTTCCGGCCGGTGCAGTCGCGGTTCCCACGCGCGCAGACTAACCACGGGGGCCGCCGGATCCCGCAATCGTTTCCAGACCGCTACCGTCCGCCACCGTGACGACGATGCTGCTCGACGCGGCCAGCCTCTACTTCCGCGCCTTCTACGGCGTCCCCACCAGCGTGACGACGCCCGACGGCCGGCCGATCAACGCGGTGCGGGGCTTCCTCGACATGACCGCCCGGCTGCTCACCACGCACGGCCCCGACCGGCTGGTCGCCTGCTGGGACGACGACTGGCGGCCGGCCTTCCGCGTGGCGGCGCTGCCCTCCTACAAAGCGCACCGGGTCGCCCCCGAGGGCGGCGAGGAGGTGCCCGACGAGCTGAGCCCCCAGGTACCGGTCCTCGTCGACGTCCTGGCCGCCGTCGGCATCGACCGCGTCGGCGCCCCGGGCTATGAGGCGGACGACGTCATCGGCACGCTCGCCACCCGCGCCCGCGGCCCGGTCGACGTGGTCACCGGCGACCGCGACCTGTTCCAGCTCGTCGACGACGCGCGCGGCATCCGGGTGCTCTACACCGCCCGGGGCATCACCGACATCGAGTTCGTCGACGAGGCCGCCGTGGCGGCGAAGTACGGCATCCCGGGCCGCGCCTACGCCGACTTCGCCGTCCTGCGGGGCGACCCGAGCGACGGCCTCCCCGGCGTCGCGGGGGTGGGGGCCAAGACCGCGGCGGCGCTCATCAACGAGTTCGGCGACCTCGCCGGCATCCGCGCCGCCGTCGGGCGCACCGCCGTGCCCAAGCCGCCGCTCACCGCCGCCGTCCTGAAGAAGATGCACGCCGCGGCCGGCTACCTCGACTCCGCGCCCGTGGTCGTCGCGGTGGCGCGGACGATCGACCTGCCCCCGATCGAGGGCACCCTCCCCCGCTCGCCGGCCGACCCGGACGCCCTGGCCGAGCTGGCCGAACGGCACGGGATCGAGAGCTCGGTCAGGCGGCTGGGCGCGGCGCTGGGATGGGCCCTCGACTGAGGATCAGGGCTCGGTCCAGGTGTAGGCGGCGGTGTCCGGGTCGGTGACGGCGATCTCGAGGGTCACGTCCTCGCCGTCCACCGTCGTCCCGGTGCACTGGTAGGTCGCGCCCTCCTCGACCTTCATCTCGTCGTCGCAGCTGAGGTCGATCGCGACGCCCTCCCGCTCCTCGAACTGGGCGGCGACGTCCCGCTCCACCGCGTTCCGGTCCAGCACCGTGGACGACATGGTCAGTGCCAGGACGACGACGAGAGCGATGAGGACCAGGATCCCGGCGGTGACCCCGACGATCAGGCCGACGCGCGACTTCGCCGGGGCTGCGGGCTGCCCGAAGCCGCCGCCAGGGGCGCCGTACGGCTGCTGCCCCAGCGGCTGCCCGTAGGGCTGCGGGCCGTACCGGGGCGCGCCGTAGGGCTGCGGCTGGCCGTACGGCGGGCCGTACTGCGGCTGGCCGTAGGGCTGCGGCCCGTACGACGGTGCACCCTGCTGGGGAGGTCCGTAGGCCGGGCCGGCTTCCCGCGGACGCTCGTACGGGACCGGCTGCGTGGGGTGGCGATCGGGGTCGGCGCCCTCGCCCGGCGCGCGGCCCGGCTCGTCGTTGCCCTGCGGCGGGTTGGTCATGGTCGCTCCCCGGTCGGCGTCCTCCCAGCGGGCGTCCGGCCCCCGGGGAGGGAATTCTGCCCTACGCCCGGGCCTCCGGAGCCCCGGCGAAACGCCGCGTCAGCCGCCGACGGCGACCGCGACGACGCCTCGGCGCACCCGCCCGACCGCCGCCCGCGCGACGGCGGCCACCGGCTCCTCGGCGACCTTGGCGAGCTGGTCGAGCAGGTCGATGAGCTGGCGCATCCAGCGGACGAAGTCGCCGCCGGAGAGCTCGGTCCCGGCCTGCTCGGCGCCGGCGAGGACACGGTCGAGGCTCTGGCCGTCCGCCCACCGGTAGGCCGCCCAGGCGAAGCCGAGGTCGAGGTCGCGGGTCGCGCGGACCCCGTGGTCGGCCTCGACGTCCTGCAACCGCGAGCGGATCCGGCGCATCTCGCCGATGGCGGCGGCCACCTTCCCAGCGGGGACGGCGGGCAGCGCGGGGTTGTCGCGACGGGCCTCGAAGACGACGGCCGAGGCGGCGGCGGCGAGCTCGGCCGGGTTGAGACCGCGCCAGGCACCCGAGCGCAGGCACTCGGCGACCAGCAGGTCGGCCTCCGACCAGATCCGCGCCAGCCGGCGGCCGTCGTCGGTGACCACCGGGACGTCGTCCGCGGCGCCGAGCACCGCGGTGTCGGCGGGCACCAGCGGGACGACCTCCGGCACCAGATAGCCGAGCTCCTCGAGGACGTCGCACGTGGCGTCGAACTGGCGGGTCAGCGACCCCGTCCGCTCGGTCATCTTCTTCTGCAGGGCGTCGGCCTCGCGGACCGCGCGCAGCCACCGCTCGGCGACCCGCACCCGCTCCTCGCGGTCGGCCAGCTGGTGCACCGGGTGGTTGCGCAGCGCCTGGCGCAGGTCGGCCAGCACCGGGTCGTCCGAGGCCGCCGACCGGTTCTTGATCCGCCGGGCGCCCAGATCGTTCTCCACGCGGGCGTTGCGCAGCGTGGAGGCGAGGTCGCGGCGGGCGTGCGGGCTGCGGTGGTTGAAGTTCTTCGGCACCTTCACGCGGGCCAGGGCGGTCACCGGGGTCGGGAAGTCCACCGAGCCCAGGCGGCCCGCCCACTTGTCCTCGGTGACGACGAGCGGCCGCGGGTCGGCGAGGTCGGTGACGCCCGCGTCGATGACCACGGCCAACCCCTGCCGGCGTCCCGTGGGCACCCGGATGACGTCCCCGGGGCGGAGCGCGGCCAGGGCGTCGGCCGCCTCCATGCGCCGCTTGGCCTGCGAGTCGCGGGACAGCTCCTTCTCCCGGTCGCCGATCTCCCGCCGCAGCGCGGCGTAGGCGCCGACATCGCCCCCATCGGAGTGCATCTCCTTGGCGAAGCGCTCGGCGTCCTGCTCGTGACGGGCGGCCGCGCGGGCCAGGCCCACCACCGACCGGTCGGCCTGGAACTGGGCGAAGGAGGACGCCAGCAGCTCGCGGGCCCGCGCCCGGCCGAACGAGCTCACCAGGTTGACCGCCATGTTGTAGCTCGGCCGGAACGAGGACTTGAGCGGGTAGGTGCGGGTGCTGGCGAGGCCGGCCACCACCGACGGGTCCATGCCGGGCGCCCAGATCACCACGGCGTGGCCCTCGACGTCGATGCCGCGCCGTCCGGCCCGTCCGGTGAGCTGGGTGTACTCCCCCGGCGTCACGTCGACGTGCGCCTCGCCGTTCCACTTCACCAGCCGCTCGAGGACGACGCTGCGCGCGGGCATGTTGATGCCCAGGGCGAGGGTCTCCGTGGCGAAGACGGCCTTGACCAGGCCGCGGACGAAGCACTCCTCGACGGTCTCCTTGAACGCCGGCACGAGGCCCGCGTGGTGCGCGGCGATCCCGGCGAGCAGCCCCTCCCGCCACTCCCAGAAGCCGAGGACGTGCAGGTCCTCCTCCGGCAGCGAGCCGGTCCGCCGGTCGACGATCTCGGCGATCTCCGACCGCTCGGCCTCGTCGGTCAGCCGCAGGCCGCTGAGCAGGCACTGGTGGACGGCGGCGTCGCAGCCGTTGCGGCTGAACACGAAGGTGATCGCCGGCAGCAGGCCGGCGCGGTCGAGCCGCTCCACGACGTCCGAGCGGGCCGGCGGCCGGTAGCGGGGCTTGTGCGAGTAGCCGCGCCGCGAGCCGGGACTGCCGCCGTGCCAGGAGTCGATCCGGCGCTCGTGCTCGCGCACGTACCGGACCAGCTCGGGGTCGACGACGGACGTGCCGCGCTCCCGGGTGGACAGCTCG
>DASQTE010000208.1:0-6018 GCA_035642035.1 Blastococcus sp. | reverse complement strand
GGGGAAGAGCGTCAGGTGGCGTCCCGCGGGGGCGGGGTGGTCCGCCCACCCGCTGCGGGGTGCTCACGAGGACGATGGGACCGAGCCGCGGGGAAGGCGGCTGGGGCCCGGGCCGGTCGAGCCGCGGGGAAGGCGGCTCGGACGGGAGGTGTCCTCGCGAGGCCCGGCGACGGGTGGAGGCGTTCCCGGGATCACGACAGCGTCGGCATCCCCTCGCTCTCCAGGTCGGCGTAGGCCGCCTCCAGCTCGGCCACGTAGGCCTCCCAGTTGGCGGCGTCCCAGATCTCGAAGCGGGTGTCCACGCCGACGACGACGACGTCGCGGTCCAGCCCGGCGTACTCGCGGAGGCTCGCGGGGATCGTGATGCGGCCGGTCTTGTCGGGCTCGATCTCGACCATCGACCCGAAGCTCATGCGGGCGGCCATGCGGGCGCGGGCGGTGTCGGACGGCGCCATCGCGGCCATCGCGGCGCTCTGCTCGGCGACGCGGGCCATGGTGAGGCCGTAGACGCAGCGCTCCTGGCCCTTCTTGATCACCATGCCGTCGGCCACCTGGTCGCGGAAACGGACGGGGAGTGCGAGCCGGCCCTTCTCGTCGAGGCGCAACGGGTAGCTGCCGACGAACACCGGATCACCCCCCGCATCTGTCCTCCACTGGCTCCGCAGGACCCCTGGGCGGTCCCTGCCTCCCCACCGGGCGACACAGTAACCCACTAGCCCCCACTGGACACCACTCGACGCCGTGTCGTGACCTGCCTCCCCCACCGGCCGCCCGGTGGGGACCGGGAGGGACGACCGTGCAGGTCACGGGGCGGTCACCGCCCTCGAGGTGGGGCGCAGTGGGACGCCGCGGCGCGCACCGGCCACGGAGCCGTCCGGCCACGTACGGTGGAGAGGTGACGGAGGCGACACGCACCGCCGACGGAGCGGCCGGTCCGTCGGTCGACGTCGCCGCGGTAGGTGCCGGGATCGCGGCCAACATCGGCCGGGTGGTCCAGGGCAAGGACGACGTGGTGCGGCTGGCGCTGGTGGTGCTGCTCGCCGAGGGCCATCTGCTGATCGAGGACGTGCCGGGCGTCGGCAAGACGACACTGGCCAAGGCGCTCGCCGCCTCCGTGGACGCCACGGTGCGGCGGATCCAGTTCACGCCCGACCTGCTGCCGAGCGACGTCACGGGCGTGGCGGTGTACGACCAGGAGTCCCGCGCCTTCGAGTTCAAGCCCGGCGCGATCTTCGCCAACATCGTCGTGGCCGACGAGATCAACCGCGCCTCGCCGAAGACGCAGTCGGCCCTCCTGGAGTGCATGGAGGAGCGGCAGGTCACCGTCGACGGCGTCAGCTACGAGCTGGCCCGGCCGTTCATGGTCATGGCGACCCAGAACCCGCTGGAGATGGAGGGGACCTATCCCCTGCCGGAGGCGCAGCGCGACCGGTTCACCGCGCGGGTCTCCATGGGCTACCCCGGGCGCGAGGCGGAGCTGGCGATGCTCGACGAGCGGGCGACCGCCGACCCGCTGACCACCCTGGCACCCGTCGCCGACGCCGCCACGGTCCGCGACCTGGTCACCGCCGTCGGGACGCTGTACGTCTCCGACGCCGTCCGGCGCTACGTCGTGGCCCTCGTCGAGGCCACCCGCCGGTCCGCGGACCTGCGGCTGGGCGCCTCCCCGCGTGCCGGGCTGCAGCTGCTGCGGTCGGCCCGCGCATCGGCCGCCCTGTCGGGCCGCGACCACGTCCTTCCGGATGACGTCCAGCTGCTCGCCGCGCCGGTCCTGGCGCACCGGCTGCTCCTCACCGCCGACGCCGCCCTGGGCCGGCGCAGCGCCGAGAAGGTCGTCGCCGAGCTGCTGTCCACCGTGCCGGTTCCCCGCGGGCGCTGACGGTCGTGCCGACGCCGACCGGCCGGGTGCTCTCCTCCCTGACCGTCCGCGGACGGGCCGTCGTGACGGCGGCGGTGGCACTGCTGCTGGTGGGCGCCCTCCTCGGCGAGCGCCCGCTCGTCCAGCTGGCGGTGTTCACCCTGGCGCTGCCCCTGCTGTCGGCCCTGGCCGTGGCCCGCCAGCGCTTCCGGATCAGCGCCCGGCGCACCGTCACCCCGGCCCGGGTCCCGCGCGGGGAGACCGCGGACGTGACGCTCGAGATCGCCAACGCCGACACCCGCACCGGCGGCCTGTGGGTGCTGACCGAGCAGCTGCCGGGCGACCTGGGCGCCTCCCCCCGCTTCGTCGTCGACCGGCTCGCCCCCGGGGCGCGGTCGCAGCTGCACTACACCGTGCACGGGCAGCGGCGGGGCCGGCACGTGCTCGGACCGGTGCGGCTGCGCCTGGTCGACCCCTTCGGCCTGGTGGAGCGCAGCGCCGTGGGTGTCGACAGCGCGCCGCTGCTCGTCGTCCCCCGGGTGCGGCCGCTGGGCGCCGGTGGTCCGGCCGGCGGGCTGGGCGGGGGCGGCGAGGGGTCGCGCCGGACCATCGCCGTCCACGGCGAGGACGACGTCAGCACCCGCGAGTACCGCCACGGCGACGACCTGCGGAAGGTGCACTGGCGGGCGACGGCGCGCACCGGCGAGCTCATGGTGCGGCTCGAGGAGCGCCCCTGGCGCGCGCAGGCCAGCCTGCTGCTCGACACCCGGGCGCGCGCCCACCTCGTCGCGCCGAGGGTCCGGGCGGCGGGCGCCGAGGCTCTCCGGCCCGGTCCGGCCGGGGACGACGTCCCGCCGGTGGACAGCTTCGAGTGGCTCGTCGAGGCGGCCGCCAGCATCGGCACGGAGCTGGCCCGGCGCGGCGCGGTACTGCGCGCGGTCACCGACACCGGCGAGCTCGTGCCCGCCTCCGGGCGCGGCCGGCTCGGGCCGGACGACCTCCTCGACCGGCTGGCGGGCCTCGGTCCCTCGCGGGCGCCCGGCCTGGGGGTCGGGGTGGAGCAGCTGTGCCGGGCGGCCGGCGACGGTCCCGTCGTCTGCCTGCTCGGCGCGGTCGGGCCGGACGACGTCGGCGACCTGATCCGCGGCCGCTCGGGCCCGACGACGGACCTGGCCGTCCTCACCGACATCGAGAGCTGGGCGGACCCGGTGCCGGTCCGCGGGCGCCGGGCGATGTCGGCCGCCTCGCGCGGCGCGCTCGCCACCCAGCGGGAGGACGCCGCCACGCTGCTGCGGGCGGCGGGCTGGCGGGTGGCCGTCGCCCGTGCCGACACGACCGTCGCCGAGGTGTGGGCGACCCTGGGCGGGCCGGCGCAGGCGGAGGCCGCGCTCCCCGGTCTGCGGGGGTCGACGGCGTGAACGACGTGGACGTCCGTCCCGCGGTGGCGGCGGCCGGCGCCACCTTCCTGGGGGCCGCCGCGCTGACCCCGGTCTTCACGTCGGCGGCCTGGGTGGGGCCGGTGCTCGCCGTCGTCCTCACCGTGCTGGCCGGTGGCCTGCTGCTCCGGACCGGCGGTCCGGCGCTCTGGGCCGCCGTCACGCGCGGGCGGCCGCCCGGACCGGCCGTGGCCGCGACCGGGGTGGCGCTGGTCCCTGCCGGGCAGCTGCTCCTGCTGCTGGCCGTGCTCACCGCGCTGTTCGCGCCGGGCGAGGCGATCGTCGGCCTGGTCCCGACGCCGAGCAGCCTCGAGGACCTGGCCGCGGTGCTGGCCGAGGGATCCGCCGAGCTGCAGGAACAGGCCACGCCCGCACTGCCGCTGACCGGCCTCCTGTCGCTCACCGCGGTCTTCGTGGGGTTGATCGCCGTGCTGGTCGACCTGGTGACCGTGGCCGGACGCCAGGCGACCCTCGCGGGGCTGGGCCTGCTGGTCCTCTACTGCATCCCCGTCGCCACCGTCACCGGGCCGATCGGGCTGGTCGCCCTCGCCGCGCCCGCCGCCGGTCTCGCCCTGCTGATGTGGACCGACCAGCGGCGCAGGCTCGCGGGCACCGGGCGGACTCCCCGGCACACCGGCGTCACCGGCGGGCTGGCGGCGCTGCGGATCGGGGTGGCCGCACTGGCCGCCGGCCTGGTCCTCGGCTCCTTCGTGCCGACGCTCAGCGAGGGATCGCTGGCCACGGGCCTGGGCGGCGGCACCGGAGGCGCCACCGGCACGTCGCTGGACCCGGTCGCGACGATGCAGGGCCAGCTCACGCTGCCGGAGCCGATCGACCTGCTGCGCGTGGACGCCTCGGTGGAGGACCCCGGCTACCTCCGGGCCGTGGCGATCGACGAGTACGGGAACGAGTCCGGCTGGACGCTGTCCAACCTGCGCGGGGAGGAGTCCGTCGCCGACGAGGGCGAGCTGGCGCCGCTCCCGGGCCGCCAGTCGTCCCGGCCGGTGACCGCGGACATCCAGGTCCTCCAGCACGACGACCGGTTCCTGCCGACGCTGTTCTCCCCGCAGTCGGTGGAGGTCGAGGGCGGCGGCGCGGACGGCTGGCGCTTCGACCCGGAGACCGGGACCGTCTACGGCCGCGACGTGACCAGCGCCGGCCTGGCCTACTCGGTCACCGCGTCGGAGCCGCGGCCCACCGTCGCCCAGCTCACCGGCGCCGCCCAGCTGGCGCCCGACGACCCCGTGCAGCAGGCGTTCACGGCGCTCCCCCTGCTGGACCCCCGGGTCACCGACCTCGTCGCCCAGCTGACGGCGGACGCCGCCACCCCCTACGCGCGGGTGCGCAGCATCCTGTCCTTCCTGACCGACCGGTCGGAGGGCTTCATCTACAGCCTCTCCACCGAGTCGGGGACCAGCGGCGACGACCTGGTCGACTTCCTGCGCCTGCGGCGCGGCTACTGCGAGCAGTACGCCGGCGCCATGGCGGTCATGGCGCGGGCGGCCGGGGTGCCGGCGCGGGTCGCCCTGGGCTACACGCCGGGGACCGAGCAGCCCGACGGCAGCCGGCTGATCACCAGCGACGACGCGCACGCCTGGGTGGAGGTCTACTTCGAGGACCTCGGCTGGGTGCCGTTCGACCCGACGCCGATCGCCCGCGACCGCGCCGTCGAGCTGCCCTGGGCGCCGCGGGCGGGCGAGGAGGAGCAGGCCGACAGCCAGGCCGAGGTCCCGGTGCCGACAGCGCCCTCGCAGCCCGTGCCCTCCCAGCAGCGGGACCGGGCCGCCGACGGCGCCCCCGGCGGGCAGTCCGGCCAGGCGGACGACGGCCTGCTGCGGTGGGTGGCAGGTGGGCTGGGCGTGGTGGTCCTGGTCGCCGGGTTCGTCGCCGTCCCGGCGGGTCTGCGGGCGCTGCAGCGCCGGCGCCGGATCGCCGACGGGACGGCCGGGGCCCTGTGGGACGAGCTGACCGCGACGGCGCTGGACACCGGAGTGCGCCTGGAACCGGCCTGGACGCCGCGGCAGCTGGCCCGCGAGCTGGGCACCGTGCTCGGCCGGTCCGCGACGTCCGGCGAGGGGGCGAACGCCGTCCTGCGGCTCGCCCTGGCCGAGGAGTCCGCCAGCTACGGGCCGTCCACGGGCCGGCAGCAGGTCCACCCCGACCTGGCCACCGCCCTGGAGACCGCGCGGCGGGGGCTGCTGGGCGTCCTGCCGCGCCGCGCCCGGCTGCGGGCCCGCCTGTGGCCGGCGTCCCTGATGGCCGGCGCCGGGAGCCGGATGGCGGAGGCGGTCACCCGGCGGATCCCGCGCCGGGCCCTGCGGCCGGTCCGGCGGGGACGGCGCACCCGCCCGGTCTGAGCCGCCGGGACGCGGAGAGCCGCCGTCCTCCGGGACGGCGGCTCTCGGCGATGCAGGGGGTGGGGCTACTGGTCGTAGCGGCGGCGGAAGCGCTCCTCGAGACGGCTCTTCAGCGGCTGGCGACCGGCCCGGTTGCCGCGGCCGGTCCGACTCGCACCGGCGGGGCCCCGGTTGCCGCCGGCCGGAGCGCTCCCGGCCTCGACGGCGCCGGTGGCGGCCTTGTAGTTGAGGACGCCGAGCGCGAGCCCACCGAAGGCGATCAGCGAGCCGAGCACCCCGATGAGCACCGACTGGGCGACGGCACCCCCGACGAGGACGGCGAGGCCGACGACGACGAGGAGGGCGCCCAGCTGCAGCTTGCGGCGGG
>DASQTE010000207.1:0-18732 GCA_035642035.1 Blastococcus sp. | reverse complement strand
TGCTTCAACCTGCTGGGCGACGGCCTGCGCGACGTGCTGGACCCGCGGCAGCGCACCCTGATGGCCGGGGGCGGCCGATGAGCGGACAGGGGCGTGAGCATCGCAGCGAGGCGGCCGTCGACAGGGAGGGAGCATCGCAGCGAGGAACGAGCGAGGAGCGGACCGACCGCGGAGGAGGCCAGGACTCTCGAGCGAGGAGCGGAGCGGCCCGCGGGAGCGGGGGGCATGGAATGAGCAGCGGGCGCCTGTACGGGGTGGGGCTGGGCCCCGGTGATCCCGAGTTGGTCACGGTCAAGGCCGCCCGGCTGATCGGCGCGGCCGACGTCGTCGCCTTCCACGCCGCCCTTCACGGCCGCTCGGTCGCCCGCGCGCTGGCCGAGCCCTACCTGCGCGAGGGCCAGGTCGAGGAGCTGCTCGTCTACCCGGTGACCACGGAGACCACCGACCACCCCGGCGGCTACCAGGGCGCGATCGACGAGTTCTACGAGTCGGCGGCCGCCCGGCTCGCCGCCCACCTGGACGCCGGTCGCGACGTCGTCGTCCTGGCCGAGGGCGACCCGTTCTTCTACGGCTCCTACATGCACATGCACAAGCGGCTGGCACACCGGTACCCGACCGAGGTCGTCCCGGGCGTGACCAGCGTCAGCGGCGCCGCGGCCGCGGTCGGCCGGCCCCTGGTCGAGCGGGACGAGGTGCTCACCGTCCTCCCCGGAACGCTGGGCGCCGACGAGCTCGCCGAGTGGCTGGCGACGACGGACTCCGCCGCGGTGATGAAGCTCGGCCGCACCTTCCCCGAGGTCCGCGAGGCCTTCGACCGGGCCGGCGTCCTCGACCGCGCCCTCTACGTCGAGCGCGCCACCACCGGCCGCCAGCGCACGATGCCGCTGGCCGACGTCGACCCCGCGAGCGTCCCGTACTTCTCCCTCGCCCTGCTGCCGAGCCCGCTGACCGGCGGCATGCCCGTCCCGGACCGGCCCGCCGCCCAGGACGAGCACGCCGGCGAGGTCGTCGTCGTGGGACTGGGACCCGGCTCCCGCAGCTGGACGACCCCGGAGGCCGCCGCCGCGCTCGACGCCGCCGACGACCTCGTCGGCTACGGCCCCTACCTGGACCGGGTCGCGGTCAACCCGCGCCAGGTCCGGCACCCGAGCGACAACCGCGTCGAGGCCGAGCGCGCCGCGCACGCCCTGGAGCTCGCCCGCTCCGGCCGCAGGGTCGCGGTCGTGTCCAGCGGCGACCCCGGCGTCTTCGCCATGGCCGCCGCCGTCCTGGAGGTCGCCGGCCGGCCGGAGTTCGCCGGTGTGCCGGTGCGCGTCGTCCCCGGGCTGACCGCGGCCCAGGCGGTCGCGGCGAAGGTCGGCGCCCCGCTGGGCCACGACTTCTGCGTGATGTCCCTGTCCGACGTGCTCAAGCCGTGGGCCGTCGTCGTCGACCGGCTCCGGCACGCGGCCGCGGCCGACCTGGTGATCGCCCTCTACAACCCGCGGTCGAAGCACCGGCCGCACCAGCTCGGCGAGGCGCAGAAGGTCCTCCTGGAGACCCGCTCGGCCGACACCGTGGTGGTGGTCGGCCGCGACGTCGGCGGCCCCGAGGAGCGGCTCACCGTCACGACGCTGGCCGAGCTCGACCCCGAGACCGTCGACATGCGCTGCCTGCTGATCATCGGCTCCTCCCGGACCCGGGTCGGTCCGGGCGGCGAGGTGTTCACCCCGCGGACCTACCCCGCCTGAGCGCGCACCCAGACCAGCGCCTCGTCCACCGTCGCGACCGTCGGCACGCCGGGCGGCACGGGCGGGCGCCGGACCAGCACGACCGGCAGCCCGAGCTCGCGGGCGGCGGTGAGCTTCGCCTCGGTCAGGTGGCCGCCGGAGTTCTTGGTGACGACGACGTCGACCGCGTGCTCGCGCAGCAGGACGAGCTCGTCGGCGACGCTGAACGGTCCCCGCTCCAGCACCACGGTGGTGCGGGCGGGCAACGGCGGCTCGGGCGGGTCGACCGCGCGGACCAGCACCTCCGAGGTCAGCCCGGCGAACGCACCCAGGCCGGTCCGGCCGGTGGTGAGGAAGACGTGCGCGAACCCGGCGACGGCCGCGGCCGCCTCCTCGAGCGAGTCCACCCAGCGCCAGTCGTCGCCCGGTTGCTCCGACCACCCCGGACGCTGCAGGCGGAGCAGCGGGATGCCGGTGACGTCGGCGGCGGCCGCGGCCGAGCCGGTCATCGTGACGGCGAACGGGTGCGTCGCGTCCACGACCGCCCGCACGGGGTTCGCCGCGAGCCAGGTGGCCAGCCCCTCGGCGCCGCCGAAACCGCCGATGCGCACCTCGCCCGGCGGCAGCAGCGGATCGGCCACCCGGCCGGCCAGCGAGCTCAGCACGTGGACGCCCTCGTCGACCAGCGCGGTGGCCAGCCGCCGCGCCTCCCCCGTTCCCCCGAGGACGAGCACCCGGCCGGTCATGCGCGCCGCCCAGGCATGCTGACCGGGTGAGCAGGGACGGCGGCGCGGGGCTGCGCTACGGGTGGACGACGGGCGCGTGCGCGACCGCCGCCACCACCGCCGCCTACACCGCGCTGCTCACCGGCGAGTTCCCCGACCCGGTGTGGATCGACCTCCCGAACGACAGGCACCCGTCCTTCGCGCTGTCCACGGAACGGCTCGAGGACGGCGCCGCGACGGTCGGCATCGTCAAGGACGCCGGCGACGACCCGGACGTGACGCACGGCGCCCTGGTGTCGGCCCGGGTCACGCACGGCGAGGCCGGCTCCGGGGTCACCTTCCGCGCCGGGGAGGGCGTGGGCACGGTGACGAAGCCCGGCCTGCCCCTGCCGGTCGGTGAGCCGGCGATCAACCCCATGCCCCGGCAGTTCGTCCGCGAGCACGTCGCCGCGGTCGCCGCATGCCACGGCGGCACCGGCGACGTCGTCGTCGAGATCGGGGTGGAGCACGGCGAGGAGCTGGCGCGGAAGACCTGGAACCCGCGGCTGGGCATCCTCGGCGGGCTGTCGATCCTGGGCACCACCGGCGTCGTCGTCCCGTACTCGTGCTCGTCGTGGATCGACTCGATCCGCCGCGGCATCGACGTCGCGCGGGCCGCCGGCCACCAGCACGTCGCCGGGTGCACCGGCAGCACCAGCGAGCGGGTGGTCACCGAGCTGTACGGGCTGCCGGAGGACGCGCTGCTCGACATGGGCGACTTCGCCGGCGCCGTCCTCAAGTACCTGCGCCGTCACCCGGTGCCCCGGCTGACCGTCGCGGGCGGCATCGGCAAGCTGGCCAAGCTCGCCGACGGCCACCTCGACCTGCACTCGGGCCGCTCGCAGGTGTCGACGGAGTCGCTGGCCGCGCGGGTGCGCGAGGCGGGCGGGTCGCCCGAGCTGGTCGAAGGGGTGCGGCACGCCAACACCGCGCTCGACGCGCTGCAGCAGTGCCGGGCGGCCGGCCTGCCGCTGGGCGACCTGGTCGCGGCCGGCGCCCGGGAGACCGCACGCGCGGTGCTGCTCGGCGCCCCGGTCGAGGTCGACGTCGTGGTGATCGACCGCGGCGGGACGATCGTGGGTCGCAGCTAGCGGCATCGCGTCGTCGAGTAGAGGTGGCTGTCGGGGAACTGCCCCGCGGTCAGCACGGCGCCGACGATCACCACCGCCGTCCGCCTCACCCCGGCCTCCTCGACCTGCGCCGCGATGCCGGCCAGCGTCCCACGCAGGATCAGCTCGTCGTCCCGGCTGGCGCGCGCCACGACGGCGACCGGGCAGTCGGCGCCGTAGTGCGGGACCAGCTCGGGCACGAGCTCGGCGATCCGCTGCACGGCCAGGTGCAGCACCAGGGTCGCGCGCGACGCCCCGAGGGTCGCCAGGTCCTCTCCCGGCGGCATCGGCGTGGAGCGGGCCGACGTCCGGGTGAGGATCACCGTCTGACCCACGCCGGGGACGGTCAGCTCCCGCTTGAGCGCGGCCGCCGCGGCCGCGAACGCGGGCACGCCCGGGACGACGTCGTAGGGCACGCCGAGCGCGTCGAGCCGGCGCATCTGCTCAGCCATCGCGCTGTAGACCGACGGGTCGCCGGAGTGCAGCCGGGCGACGTCGAGCCCCGCCTCGTGCGCCGCCAGCAGCTCGGCGGTGATCGCGTCGAGGTCCAGGTTCGCGGTATCCACCAGCCGGGCGCCCGGCGGCGCGGTGTCGAGCAGCTCGCGCGGCACGAGCGCACCCGCGTACAGGCAGACCGGCGCGCCGGCGATGATCCGCGCCGCCCGGACCGTGATCAGGTCCGCGGCCCCCGGCCCGGCCCCGATGAAGTGCACTACCACGCTGTCGCCCTCCGGGCTCCGACCGCGGCCAGGAGCCGTTCCCCCGTTGCGTCGGGCCACGCCCCGGGTCCCTGGCGGAAGGCCTCCGGCCCTCGCACCAGGCCCCCGGATGACGTCGCCGTCATTTCCGTACCGACCAGATCGTCACCGGCATCGCGGGCTTCCAGCCGGTGAACCGGCCGACCGGCTCCGCGTGCTGCACGCCGATCCGCACCAGCTCCCCACCGGCGCGGGCGAACCACTCTGCCAGGACGGCCTCGCTCTCCACGGTCACCGCGTTGGCGACCAGCCGGCCGCCGGACGGCAGCGCCTCCCAGCAGGCATCGACGAGGCCGGGCGCGGTGACCCCGCCGCCGACGAAGACGGCGTCGGGCCGGGGCAGGCCGGCCAACGCCTCGGGCGCACGCCCGGTCACCACCTGCAGGTGCGGGACGCCGAGGGCGTGCGCGTTGCGGCCGATCCGCGCCGCCCGCTCGGGCGAGGCCTCGACCGCGACGGCGCGGGAGGCGGGATGCACGCGCATCCACTCGATGCCGATCGACCCGGCACCGCCGCCGACGTCCCACAGCAGACCGCCGGGCACGGGTGCGAGGCGGGCGAGCGTCACCGCCCGGACGTCGGACTTCGTCAGCTGGCCGTCGTTCTCGTAGACGTCGTCGGGGAGCCCGGGCGTCGTCGGGAGCGGCACGGCCCCCGGATCGGCGGAGCACTCGACGGCGGTGACGGCGAGGGCGGGCGACGGCCGCGCCCACCCCCGGGCGGTCCCGGTGTCCACCGACTCGGACGGACCGCCGAGGTTGCCGAGCACCGTGAGCGTGCTGGACCCGAAGCGGCGCCCGGTCAGGAGTGCCGCGACCTCGGCCGGGCTGCCGGCGTCGGACCCGAGGACGAGCAGCCGGCGGCCCGGTTGGATGTGCGGGTGCAGCAGCTCCACCGGGCGCCCGACCAGGGTCACGACGGTCGTGTCCTCGACGGCCCAGCCGAGCCGCGCGCAGGCCAGCGACACCGACGACGGCGCCGGAAGCACCCTCACGCGCTCGACCCCGAGCAGTCGGGTCAGCGTGGTGCCGATCCCCGACAGCATCGGGTCGCCGCTGGCCAGGACGACGGTCGCGCGTCCGGCCTGCCGCTCGACGATCCCCGGCAGCGCCTCGCTCAGCGGCGAGGGCCAGGGCACCCGCTCCGCGCCGACGGAGGCGGGGACGAGGGCCAGCTGGCGCGCGCTCCCGAGCAGCACGTCGGCCCGCTCGACCGCCGCCCGCGATGCCGTCGGCAGCCCGTCCCAGCCGTCGGCGCCGATGCCCACGACGACGAGCGGGGAGGCCACCGGCGCGGGGGCACCTCCGGCCGGGGCGGCATGCATGACGGCCGATCCTAGGGAGACGCCCGGAGGGCGGTCGGCATCATGTCCGCCGTGAGCACCAGGGAACCCGGCGGCGCCCTCCTCGTCGCGGGGACGACGTCGGACGCCGGCAAGTCGGTCGTGACCGCCGGCATCTGCCGCTGGCTGGTGCGCCAGGGCGTGTCGGTGGCGCCGTTCAAGGCGCAGAACATGAGCAACAACTCGATGGTCACCGCCGACGGCGCGGAGATCGGCCGGGCCCAGGTGATGCAGGCCGCGGCCGCCCGCGTCGAGCCCGAGGCCGCGATGAACCCGGTGCTGCTCAAGCCCGGAGGTGACAACTCCAGCCAGGTCGTCGTGATGGGCCGGCCGGTCGCCGACGTCACCGCGCTGTCGTACCGGCCGATGAAGGCCGCCCTGCTGGACCAGGTGCTCGCCTGCCTGGCCGACCTGCGGTCGCGCTTCGACGTCGTCGTCTGCGAGGGCGCCGGCTCCCCCACCGAGATCAACCTGCGCGCCGACGACATCGCCAACATGGGGTTGGCGACGACGGCCGGCCTGCCGGTGCTCGTGGTCGGCGACATCGACCGCGGCGGCGTGTTCCCCGCGCTCTACGGCACCGTCGCGCTCATGCCGCCGGCCGACCAGCGGCTGGTCGCCGGGTTCCTCGTGAACAAGTTCCGCGGCGACGTCCGGCTGCTCGAGCCCGGACTCGTCGAGCTCCAGCGGCTCACCGGCCGGCCCACCCTCGGCGTCCTGCCGTGGCTGGGCGGGCTGGAGGTCGACGTCGAGGACTCGCTGAACGTGCCCGCGGCCTCGTCCGGGGGCCGGCCCCGTGGCGAGGACGTCCTGCGGGTCGCGGTCGCCCGCCTGCCCCGATTGTCGAACTTCACCGACCTCGACGCGCTCGCCGCCGAGCCCGGCGTGCTCGTCCGCTACGCCACCCGGCCCGAGGAGCTCGCCGACGCCGACCTCGTCGTCCTGCCCGGCACCCGGTCGACCGTCGCCGACCTCGCCTGGCTGCGGGACACCGGCCTGGCCGCGGCGGTGAGCCGGTTCGCGGCCCTGGGCCGGCCGGTGCTCGGCATCTGCGGCGGCCACCAGATGCTGGCCCGCACCCTCACCGACGACGTCGAGTCGCGGGTCGGCACCGTGCGCGGGCTCGGGCTGCTGCCTGCCGACGTCCGGTTCTCCCCGGACAAGACCCTGGGCCGGCCGACCGGCACCGCACTCGGGCAGCCGGTCCGCGGCTACGAGATCCACCACGGCGTGGTCACGGTGGACGACGACGCCGAGCCCTTCCTCGACGGCGCCCGCTCGGGCTCGGTCTTCGGCACGACCTGGCACGGCGCCCTGGAGAACGACGGCTTCCGCCGCGCCTTCCTCGCCGAGGTCGCCGGCATCGCCGGGCGGCGGTTCGTCGCCGCCCCGGACACCGACTTCGCCGCGGTCCGCGAGGCCCGGCTGGACCGTCTGGGCGACCTGATCGCCGAGCACGCCGACACCGACGCGCTGTGGCGGCTCGTCGAGTCCGGCCCCCCGGCCGGGCTGCCGTTGCTGCCCCCGGGCGCCGGCGCCCGCTGACAGGGGGGCTGTCGGGCCGGCGAGCGGCTGTGGTCTGATGACCGCGCCACACGCGACGGCAGTGGAGGAAGCCCGGTGAGATTCCGGCGCGGTCCCGCCACTGTGAGCCGGCTTGCCGGTGAGTCAGGAACTCCCGCCGTCGCGCTCCTGCCACCTCCGGGCGTGGACACCCGGGGAGAGGACTGCGCCATGCGCGGCTGCCCGGTCAGCGACTCGTGAACTTCCCCTTCGGCGCGGTCGTCGGCATGGACGACATGCGGCTGGCCCTGGTGCTCAACGCCGTCTCCCCCGCCGTCGGCGGCGTGCTGGTGCGCGGCGAGAAGGGCACCGCCAAGTCGACGGCGGTGCGCGCGCTCGCCGCCGTCCTGCCCCCGGTCGACGTCGTCGCCGGCTGCCGCTTCGCCTGCGACCCGGCCGCTCCCGACCCGGGCTGCCCCGACGGCCCGCACGATCCCGGCGCCCCCGGCCTCACCCGCCCGGCCCGGCTGGTCGAGCTGCCGGTCGGCGCCTCCGAGGACCGCGTCGTCGGCGCCCTCGACCTGGAGCGGGCGCTCACCGAGGGGGTCAAGGCGTTCGAGCCCGGCCTGCTCGCCGGCGCGAACCGGGGCGTGCTCTACGTCGACGAGGTCAACCTGCTGCACGACCACCTGGTCGACCTGCTGCTGGACGCCGCGGCGCTGGGCACCGCCTACGTCGAGCGCGAGGGCGTGTCCGTGCGGCACGCGGCCCGGTTCCTGCTGGTCGGGACGATGAACCCCGAGGAGGGCGAGCTCCGCCCACAGCTGCTCGACCGCTTCGGCCTCACCGTCGAGGTGGCCGCCCCGCGCGACCCCGACCTGCGCGCCGACGTCGTCCGCCGCCGCTTCGCGTTCGACGCCGACCCGGCCGGCTTCGCGGTGGAGTGGGCCGCCGAGGAGGCGTCGCTCTCCGACCGCATCGCGGCGGCCCGTGCCCGCCTGCCGCGCGTCGTCCTCTCCGACGGCGCACTGCGTCAGGTGACCGCCGTCTGCGCGGCCTTCGACGTCGACGGCCTGCGCGCCGACCTGGTCACCGCCCGGGCCGCCCTTGCCCACGCCGCCTGGTGCGGCCGCGACGAGGTCACCGAGGACGACGTCCGGGTCGCCGCCCGGCTGGCCCTCCCCCACCGGCGCCGTCGGAACCCGTTCGACGCCCCCGGCCTCGACGACGACACCCTCGAGCAGGCGCTGTCCGACGCCCGCCCGGACGACGAGGAGGGCCCCGACGACGACGGCGGCCCGGACGGCGGTGGCGCTCCCTCGCCGCCCGGCCCGGACGGTGGCACGCCCGATGACGGTTCGGCGTCCGCCCCCTCGACCGCTCCCCGCGGCGAGGGGAGCGGGTCCGCCGGGGCCGCCCCTGCACCCGACCGGGCGGCGGCCGCACCGGCCGACCCGTTCCGCGCCCGCCGCCTGGAGGTGCCAGGCATCGGCGCCGGCGCCCCGGGTCGCCGGTCCCGGGCGCGCAGCGAGCGCGGCAGGGTGGTCGGGTCGGTCCGCCCGTCGGGCACCGTCACCCGGCTGCACCTGACCGGCACGGTGCTCGCCGCTGCCCCGCACCAGCTGGCCCGCGGGCGCACGGGGCCGGGCCTGCGCATCGCCCGGGAGGACCTCCGCCAGGCGACCCTCGAGGGCCGCGAGGGCAACCTCGTCCTCTTCGTCGTGGACGCGAGCGGCTCGATGGGCTCGCGGTCGCGGATGGGCGCGGTGAAGGGCGCCGTCCTGTCGCTGCTGCTCGACGCCTACCAGCGCCGCGACAAGGTCGGGCTGGTCACCTTCCGCGGCGCCGGCGCCGAGCTGGCGCTGCCCCCGACCTGGTCGGTCGAGGCCGCGGCCGCGCGCCTGACCGACCTGCCGACGGGCGGGCGCACGCCGCTGGCCGCCGGGCTGCTGCGGGCGCACGAGGTCCTGCGGGTCGAGCGGGTGCGCGATCCGCAACGCCGTCCGCTGCTGGTCGTCGTCACCGACGGCCGGGCGACCGGCGCGCGGGGCGGCGGCTCCCTCGCGGACGCGCACGCCGCGGCCGCACTGCTCGCCTCGACCGGCACCGCGGGCGTCGTCGTCGACTGCGAGTCCGGGCCGGTCCGCCTGGGCCTCGCCGCCACCCTCGGCGCGCACCTCGGGGCGCGGACGCTGCGGCTGGAGGAGCTGGCCGCCGACTCGCTGGCCGCGACGGTGCGCAGCGCGAGGGCCGCCTGATGCCCCAGGGCCAGGTGACCGCCGTCCCCGACGACGGGTTGACCACGCGCCAGCGGCGCAACCGGCCGCTGCTCGCCGTGCACACCGGCGAGATGAAGGGGAAGTCCACCGCCGCCTTCGGCATGGCGATGCGCGCCTGGAACCAGGGCTGGTCGATCGCGGTCTACCAGTTCGTCAAGAGCGCCAAGTGGAAGGTCGGTGAGGAGAACGCGCTGACCGCCCTGGGCCGGCAGCACGAGCAGACCGGCGAGGGCGGCCCGGTGGTCTGGCACAAGATGGGCAGCGGCTGGAGCTGGTCGCGCCGCCAGGGCAGCGAGGTCGACCACGCCGCCGACGCCGCCGAGGGCTGGGCCCAGATCACGCGCGACCTGGCCGCCGAGGCACACCGCTTCTACGTGCTGGACGAGTTCACCTACCCGCTGAAGTGGGGCTGGGTCGACGTGGACGAGGTCGTCGAGGTGCTCATCCACCGACCTGGCAACCAGCACGTCGTCGTCACCGGCCGCGACGCGCACCCGAAGCTGGTCGAGGCCGCCGATCTCGTCGTGGAGATGACCAAGGTCAAGCACCCGATGGACGCCGGCCAGAAGGGCCAGCGGGGGATCGAATGGTGACCCTCCCGCGCCCCCTCCGCCGTGATCATCGGCGACTGGCTGCGCGGTGGCGGCGTGTCGGCAGCCAGATGCCGATGATCAACTTGGAGCGCACGCCGTGAACACCGTCCCGCGGGTAGTTGTCGCCGCGCCGTCGAGCAACGCGGGCAAGACGTCGATCGCGACCGGGCTGATCGCCGCCCTCACCGCCCGCGGCCTCACCGTCTCCCCGCACAAGGTCGGGCCCGACTACATCGACCCCGGCTACCACGGCCTCGCCGCCGGGCGGCCCGGCCGCAACCTCGACCCCTGGCTGGTCGGCGAGGAGCGGGTCGCCCCGCTGTTCCTCCACGGCGCGCGGTCCGCGGACGTCGCCGTGGTCGAGGGCGTCATGGGCCTGTTCGACGGCGCCACCCACCCCTCGGTCGAGCCCGGCTTCGCCTCGACGGCGCACGTCGCCACGCTGCTCCGGGCGCCGGTCGTCCTCGTCGTCGACGCCTCGTCGCAGGCGCGCTCGGTCGCCGCCCTGGTGCACGGGTTCGCCACCTTCGACCCGGCGGTCCAACTCGGGGGGGTGGTCCTCAACCGGGTCGGCACCGACCGGCACGAGGCGATCCTCCGCGAGGCGCTGGGGGCGGCCGGCGTCCCCGTCCTCGGCGCAGTCCGCCGGCTCGACCGGCTGCACACGCCCTCGCGGCACCTGGGGCTGGTGCCGGCGGCGGAACGGTCGGCGGAGGCGCTCGCGACCGTGGACCGGCTCGCGCACGTCGTCGCCGACGGGGTCGACCTGGACGCCGTCCTCGCCCTGGCCCGAACCGCTCCCCCGCTCGACGCCACCGCGTGGGACCCGGCGGCGGAGGTGGAACCGGTGCCCGGCCGGCCGCGGATCGCCGTCGCCGGTGGCCCGGCGTTCACGTTCGGCTACGCCGAGAACGCCGAGCTCCTCGCCGCCGCGGGCGCCGAGGTGGTGCCCGTCGACCCGCTGCGCGACGAGGCGCTCCCGGAGGGGACGGCGGCACTGGTCGTCGGGGGCGGCTTTCCCGAGGTCTACGCCGCCGAGCTCTCGGCCAACGAGACGCTGCGTGCCGACGTCGCCGCGCTGGCCGCCCGGGGCGCCCCGGTCGCCGCCGAGTGCGCGGGCCTGCTCTACCTGGCCCGCGAGCTGGACGGCGTCCCGATGTGCGGCGTCCTCGACGTCGCGACGGCGATGTCACCCCGCCTCACGCTGGGCTACCGCGCGGCGGTGGCACCCGCCGACTCGGTGCTCGCCCCGGCCGGCACCCGGGTCCGCGGGCACGAGTTCCACCGCACGCACGCCACCCCGGTCGCCGGCCCGACACCGGCCTGGCAGTGGTCGGCCGCACCGGAGGGCTTCGCCGCCGGTGGCGTCCACGCCTCCTACCTGCACCTGCACTGGGCCGGATCGCCCGGGCTGGCCTCCCGGTTCGTCGCCGCCGCCGCGCGGGTCCAGGGAGGACTGCACCGTGCACATCGCTGAGGGGTTCCTGCCCGCGTCCCACGCGGTCGGCTGGACCGTCGCCGCCGCGCCGTTCGTGGTCCACGGGGCCCGGGCGGTCACCCGCGAGGTCCGCGAGAACCCGGAGTCGACGCTGCTGCTCGGCGCCGCCGGCGCCTTCACGTTCGTGCTCAGCGCGATCAAGCTGCCGTCGGTCACCGGCAGCTCCAGCCACCCGACCGGCACCGGCGCCGGCGCGATCCTGTTCCGGCCACCGGTGATGGCGCTGCTCGGCACCGTCGTCCTGCTCTTCCAGGCGCTGCTGCTCGCGCACGGCGGGCTCACCACGCTCGGGGCGAACGCGTTCGCCTTCGCCGTCGTCGGGCCCTGGGCCGGGTACGGCGCCTACCGGCTGACGCGGCGCCTCGGTGGCGGCCTGCTGCCCGGCGCGTTCGCGGGCATGGTGCTCGCCGACCTGGCCACCTACGTCACGACCTCGCTGCAGCTGGCGCTGGCCTTCCCGGACGCGAGCACCGGCCTGGCCGGTGCGGCGGCGAAGTTCCTCGGCGTCTTCGCGGTCACCCAGATCCCGCTCGCCGTCGGCGAGGGGTTGCTCGGCGTGCTGCTGTTCCGCGTGCTGACGGTCAACGCGCGGCCGGAGCTGGAACGGCTCGGCCTGCTCTCCCCCGCTCCCCTCCCGGCTCCCGGAGGTGCCGCGTGAACCGCCGCTCCCTCGCCACGGCCCTGATCGTCGTCGCCGTGGTCGCGCTGTTCGCGATCCCGCTCCTCCTCGACGGCGGCACCTCCGAGTACGGGGGCACCGACGCCGCCGTCGCCGAGGACCTCGAGGCGCAGGGCTACACACCCTGGTTGGACTCGCTCTTCAACCCGGCCGGCGAGGTGGAATCGGGCTTGTTCGCGCTCCAGGCCGCGATCGGCGGCGGCGTGCTGGGCTACGTCCTCGGCCGGCTGCGCGGCCGGCGGCCGGCGCAGGAAGCCGCGACCCCGGGGGACGCGGCGGCGTGACCGGGCTGGCCGTCGACGACGCCGCGTGGAGCAGTGCCTGGCGGCGCCGTTCCCCCGGCGACAAGCTGCTGCTCTGCGGCGGCCTCGTCGGCTGCGCCCTGGTGCTGCCCGCCTGGCCCGGCAGCCTGTTCGTCGGTCTCGTCGCGGTCGGGCTGGCGCTCGGTCCCGCCCGGGTCCCCGCGCGCACCTTCGGGCGGGCGATCCGGCTGCCCCTGGCCTTCGTCGCCGTCGGCGCGGTGACCGCCGTCGTGTCGGTGTCCGGCGACGGGATCGGCTGGGCACCCGACGCCGCGAGCCGCGCGGGATCCCTGGCCGGCCACTCCGTCGCCGGGGGCGCCGCGGTGCTCCTGCTCGCCACGACGACGCCGATGTCGGACCTGCTGCCCACGCTGCGCCGGCTGCGGGTGCCGGCGGCGGTCGTCGAGGTCGCGTCGGTCGTCTACCGGCTGCTGTTCGTCCTGCTGGAGAGCGTCCGGACGATCCGCGAGGCGCAGACCGCGCGGATGGGCCACTCGTCGCTGCGCCGCTCCTACCGGTCCACCGGCGCGCTCGCCGCCGCGGTGCTGACCCGCTCGTGGGACCGCGCCCGGCGGATGCAGGACGGGCTGGCCGGCCGCGGGATGGAGACCGGACTGCGGGTCCTGCCCGAGGTGCTGCCGTCGTCGCGCGCCTTCCTGGCCGCGTCGGTGGCGGGCCTGGCCGGCATCGTCGCGGCCAGTGTGGTGGCGGCATGAGCCACCGGAGCCTGAGCGCGGAGGCGCTCGTCGCCGGGTACGAGCGGGGCCGAGCCGTCCTGGAAGGCGCGTCCCTGACCGTCCCCGCCGGCCGTCGGCTCGCCGTGCTCGGGGCCAACGGGTCCGGCAAGACCACCCTGCTGCGGTGCCTCTCCGGTGCCCTGCGGCCCGCCGCGGGGACGGTCGCGCTCGACGGCGTGCCGCTGGAGCACTCGCGGCGCGGGCTGCGCGCGCATCGGCAGGAGGTGCAGCTGGTGCTGCAGGACCCCGACGACCAGTTGTTCAGCGCCTCGGTGGCGCAGGACGTGTCGTTCGGCCCGCTGAACCTCGGCCTGCCCGAGGACGACGTCCGGGCACGGGTGACCGAGGCCCTCCGCCTGCTCGCCGTGGACGCGCTGGCCGGGCGCCCCACCCACCAGCTGTCCTACGGCGAGCGCAAGCGGGTCGCGATCGCCGGCGTCGTGGCGATGCGCCCGTGCGTCCTCCTGCTCGACGAGCCGACCGCGGGCTTGGACCCCTCCGCCGTAGCCGAGACCCTGGCCGCGCTCGCCCGCCTGCAGGAGCACGGCTCCACGGTGGTGATGAGCACGCACGACGTCGACCTCGCCCTGCGCTGGGCCGACGAGGTCGCCGTCGTCGTCGACCGGACGGTGGTCCAGGGCGCACCCCGGGCGGTCCTCGGTGACGACGTCCTCCTCCGGCGCGCCCGGCTGGAGCGGCCGTGGGCGCTCACCGTGGGCGCCCGGCTGCGCGACCTCGGCCTGCTCCCCGGCGACGGCGTCCTCCCCCGCGACATCGCGGGGCTGCTCGCCGCGCTGCCCGACCGGCCGGGGGTGCCGACGTGACCGTGGTGGGCATCGGGACGACCGCCGGCATCCGGGCCGACGAGGTGCTGGCCGCGATCGACGCCGTCCTCCCCCCGGGCGCCACCGACGTGCGGCTCGCCACCCTGGACGCGCGGGCGGCCGAGATCGGGATGATCGCGGCGGCCGTGGCCCGGCGCTGGCCGCTCACCGGGTACTCCGCCGCGGAGCTGGCCCGGATGGCGGTGCCGACGCCGTCGGACCGCGTCGCGACGCTCGTGGGCACCGCGTCGGTGGCCGAGGCCGCGGCGCTGCTCGGCGGCGGGACGTTGCTGGTGCCCAAGACGGCGCACGGCCGCGTCACGGTGGCGGTGGCCTCGTGACGGACCTGCGCCACCACGGCGACGCCGAGCTGGCGCCCGGGCTGGTCGACCTCGCGGTGAACGTCCGCGCCGACGCTCCCCCGCCGTGGCTGCGGCGGGTGCTGCACGACGCCCTCGACCGCAGCGCCGGCTATCCCGATCCCGGCCCGGCCCGCGCCGCCGTCGCCGCCGCCCACGGCCGCGACGTCGGCGAGGTCCTGCTCGCCGCGGGAGCCGCGGAGACGTTCACCCTGCTCGCCCGCGCCCTGACCCCGCGCCGGGCGGTCGTCGTCCACCCCTCCTTCACCGAGCCCGAGGCGGCGCTGCGTTCCGCCGGCCACCCGGTGGAGCGCCTGCTGCTGAGACCGCAGGACGGCTACCGGCTTAACCCCGCCGCCGTCCCCGAGGACGCGGACCTCGTCGTCCTGGGCAACCCGACGAACCCGACGTCGGTCCTGCATCCGGCCGCCGCGCTCGCGGGGCTCGTGCGGCCCGGCCGGGTGGTGGTCGTGGACGAGGCCTTCGCGGACACCGTCCCCGGCGAGCCGGAGTCGCTGGCCTCGCACCCGGACCTGTCCGGGCTGCTCGTCGTGCGCAGCCTGACCAAGACGTGGGGCCTCGCCGGCCTGCGGGTCGGCTACGCGCTCGGGCCGCCGGGCCTGGTGGCGGCGCTCGCCGCGCAGCAGCCGCACTGGCCGGTGTCCACCCCGGCGCTGGCCGCGCTCACCGCCTGCACCACGCCGACGGCCCGGGCGGAGGCCGCGGACGCCGCCCGCGCGCTGGCCGGCGACCGGGCGACGCTGGTGGAGGCGCTGCCCCCGGGCGTCGTGGTTGAGGGCCGGCCGGAGTCGTCGTTCCTGCTGCTCCGCGTGCCCGACGGCGCCCGCGTGCGCGACGGCCTGCGGCAGCGCGGCTGGGCGGTGCGCCGCGGCGACACCTTCCCCGGCCTGTCGACCGACCACCTGCGGATCGCCGTCCGGGACCCGGAGACCTCCCGGGCGTTCGCCGAGGCTCTCGCCGGGGTGCTGGACGGGAGCGGGAGATGACGCTCTACCCCGTGGAGCTGCGGCTCTCCGGCCGTCGCGCGGTGGTGGTCGGTGGGGGCGGCGCCGCGCACCGGCACGTGGCGGGGCTCGTGTCCGCGGGCGCGCAGGTCACCCTGGTCGCCCCGCGGCTGACCCCGGTCCTGGAGTCGCTGGTCGCCGCGGGGCGGGTGACCCTGCTGCCGCGCCGGTACGCGACCGGCGACCTCGACGGCGCCTGGTTCGCCGTCGCCGCGACGGGCCGTCCCGCCGTCGACGCGGCCGTGGCCCACGACGCCGAGGCAGCACGGGTCCACTGCACCCGGGACGACGACGGACCGGCGCCGGACCAGCAGGCGTCCGGAGGTGGCGTCGTGCTCGTCGGCGGTGGGCCCGGCGACCCGGGCCTGATCACCGTGCGCGGGCAGCAGGCACTGGCGCAGGCCGACGTCGTGGTGGTCGACCACCTCGCCCCGCAGGGGTTGCTCGCGTCGCTGCTGCCGCACGTCGAGATCGTCGACGCGTCGAAGCTGCCGCGCGGCCGGGCCATGGCGCAGGAGCGGATCAACGCGCTGCTCGTCGAGCACGCGCGGGCCGGCCTGCGGGTGGTCCGGCTCAAGGGCGGCGACCCGTTCGTGTTCGGCCGCGGCATGGAGGAGCTCGAGGCGTGCGCGGCGGCCGGGGTGCCGGTCGAGGTCGTGCCCGGCGTGACCAGCGCGGTCGCGGTCCCCGCGCTCGCCGGCGTCCCGGTCACCCACCGCGGGCTGACCCACGAGTTCGTCGTCGTCTCCGGTCACGTCCCGCCGGGCGACCCGTCGTCGCTGGTCGACTGGGCCGCGCTCGGCCGGCTGCGCGGGACGCTCGTCGTCCTCATGGGCGTGCAGACCGCCCCGCGGATCGCGGCCGCGCTGATCGAGCACGGCCGGGCGCCGGGGACGCCGGTGGCCGTCGTCGTCGACGGGGCGAGCGCCGCGCAGCGGGTCCTGCGGACGACGCTCGCCGAGCTGCCGGAGACCATGGTCCGGGAGTGCGTGCGCCCCCCGGCGGTCTGGGTCGTGGGGGACGTCGTGGACCTGGTTCCCCCGCGGACGCGGGCCGCGACGGTGGGAGACTGCTCCCTCGTCAGCTGAACGACTGGTCGGCCTCCGCCGATCACCCAGGAGGAGTACCGGCCGATGGCCCAGCACGAGGACACGCCGGCCGACGAGGTTCTCGACGTCGCGGCGCGCATCGCCGACCACCTGCTCGACGTGCAGCGCCAGGTGAACCGGCGGATCGACGCCATGCACGCGGAGCTGCTGCCCGGGGTCCGGGAGCAGCTCGGGCTGGCGGACAGCGAGACCATCGACCTGGCCGGCCTGATGAACGCCCGGATCGCCGGGATGAGCATCGTCGTCACCCCGGAGGCGGTCGCCTCGGTGGTGCCGCTCACCGAGGCCTCGGCCGCCACGACCCGGGCGGGGCGGCGGGCGATGGCCGGCATCATCGGCGGCGACGACGGGCGGCTGGCCGTGATCGCGGGTCCCTGCTCGGTCCACGACCCGGCGGCCACCCTGGAGTACGCGGAGTTCCTCCGCACGATGCGCGCCCGCCACAAGGACGACCTCGAGATCGTGATGCGCACGTACACGGAGAAGCCGCGGACGGAGGTGGACTGGAAGGGCTTCGCCTACGACCCGTACCTCGACGGGTCCAACCGGATCAGCGTCGGTCTGGTGGCGACCCGGATGCTCATGTGCCGGATCACCGAGCTCGGCGTGCCGGTCGCCGCCGAGCCGCTGAACGCCCTCACGCCGCAGTACGTCAACGGGCTGGTGACCTACAACGGCGTCGGGGCGCGCAACGTGACCGACCAGACCGCGCGCGAGCGGGTGTCCGGGTTCTCCGCCGTCGTGGGCTTCAAGAACTCCCCGGAGGGCAGCATCGACGCCGCGATCTCGGCGGTCATCGCCGCGCGGGCGCCGCACGAGTTCCTCGGCGTCGACCGGCACGGCATCTCCGCCCAGCTGTCGACGACGGGCAACGAGACCGGCCACGTGATCCTGCGCGGGGACAAGGACGGCCCGAACTACTCCGCCGCCCACATCGCCCACACCCGGGAGCGGCTCCGGGCGCGCGGGCTGCCGGAGGTGGTGGTGGTCGACGCGTCGCACGGCAACAGCCAGAAGAACCACCTGCGGCAGATCGACGTCGTCCGCGACCTGGCCGGTCAGATCGCGGGCGGTGAGACGGCGATCCGCGGCGTGATGCTGGAGAGCAACCTGGTCGCCGGGCGGCAGGACCTCGACCAGGAGGACCCCGGCGCCCTGGAGTACGGCAAGAGCGTCACCGACGCCTGCGTCGACCTCGACACCACCGCGGCACTGCTGGACGAGCTGGCGGCGGCCTCCCGTACCCGCCGCGGCGGTACCGCGCGCGCCGACTGACGGACGAGGTCGCGCCTGGGGCCGTCAGCAGCCGTCAGCAGCCGGAACCGACCCCGACCCCGCCCGGCGACGGCCACATCCGCGCCAGCACCTGTCCCTGGACCTCGTCGGCCGGCACGGTGCCGAACACGCGGGAGTCGATGGAGGTCTGCCGGTTGTCCCCGAGGAGGAAGAGCTCGCCCGGCGGGACGGTCACCGGACCGAAGTACTCGGCGTCGATCAGCGCGGGGTCGATCGTGGGCTCGCACACCGGTGAGCCGTTGACCACCAGGACGCCGTCCTCGAGGCCGACCTCGTCGCCACCGACGGCGACCGCCCGCTTGACCAGCTGAGGACCGACCCCGTCCGGCGGGTCGACGACGACGACGTCCATCCGGTCGATCCCGTCCGACCACCGGTCGACCAGCACGACGGCGGCCGGCGGGATGGTGGGCTCCATGCTCGCGGACCCGACCCGCATCACCTGCCACGGCAGCCAGCCGGCGACCGAGGCGACGAGGGCGAAGACGAGGAGGCAGGCGAGGATCCCCGACCACCGGGAGATGACGGCTCCCGTCGTGGCACCTCTCGAGCGCCGCGCCCGGTCGTCGCCGCCCGGCCGCTCGCCCTCCGGGGCGCCCTGCGGCCTCACCCCAGGACGCCGGTGAACCAGAGGACCCAGGCGATGCCACACAGGGCCAGCATCCCGTTGAGCGCACGACCGCGCCAGGTCCGTGGCAGGAGCGCGGTGAGCCCCACCACGCCGGCCAGCTCGGCGGCCACGGTGGCCATCCCGAGCAGGTCCGGCCGCACCGGGACGGTTGCCAGGGTGTCGTTCCTCGTCGCGATCCCGGCGGCGAACGGGCCGGTGTGGCTCGAGGTGTGCCC
>DASQTE010000206.1:0-3607 GCA_035642035.1 Blastococcus sp. | reverse complement strand
CCCCTCGGGCAGAGTGGTCCCCGGGGACGACGGGGATCGGGGGTGCCGGTGGCCGACGCGGGACGGCGGGGCGCCCTGGACCTCCTCGCGCTCACCGCCGCCGCCGTCCTGGCGACTGCCGGCTTCGCCGCCCTCGGGCTGCCCTCGCCGGCGCTGTTCGGCGGACTGCTCGCCGGCCTGGTGCGGGCCCTCGCGCTCCCCGGCCCGGTGGCCGTGCCGGGCGTCGCCACCACCGCCGGGCAGGCGGTCGTCGGCGTCGCGACGGGCTCGCTGATCGACCTCGAGACGCTGCGCACGGTCGCCGCCAACTGGCTGCCGGTCCTGCTGGTCACGATCGGGACGCTCGGCCTCAGCCTCGCCGCAGGCCTGGTCCTGCGCCTGCAGCGGGGGATCAGCCCGGTGACCGGCGCCTTCTCCATGATCGCCGGCGGCGCCTCCGGGATCATCGTGATGGCCCGCGACCTCGGCGCCGACGCCCGCATGGTCGCTGTCCTCCAGTACCTGCGGGTGCTGCTGATCGTCGTCCTCATGCCCGTGGTGGCGGCCGTGGTCTACGGCGCCTCCGCGGGGAGCGGCGCCCCGGAGGCGGGAGGGGACGGGCCCGCCTGGGCGGCCGGGCTGCTCTTCACGGTCGGGTGCTCGGTGGTCGGGCTGCTCGTCGGGCGGCTGCTCCGGGTGCCGGTGGCGGCCCTGCTCGGCCCCATGGTCGCCGCCGTCGTCGTCGACCTGACCGGGCTCGGCCGCGGCGCGGAGGTGCCCGGCCTCGTCGAGAGCGCCGCGTTCCTGGTGATCGGCCTCCAGGTCGGCATCAGCTTCACCCGCGACAGCCTGCGGACGATCGGCCGCGCGCTGCCCCTCGCGCTGGTCGTGATCCTCGCACTCGTGGTGGCCTCCGCCGGGCTGGGGGCGGTCCTGTCGGCCGCGACCGGTGCGAGTGCGCTGGACGGCTACCTCGCGACGACGCCCGGCGGCCTGTACGCGGTCCTGGCGACGGCGAGCGACATCGGGGCGGACGTGACGTTCGTGCTCTCGGTCCAGGTGCTGCGCCTGTTCGTCATGCTGCTGAGCGCCCCGCTGGTCGCGCGCTGGCTGCGCAGATCCGCCGGGAGCTGACCGGTCCGGTCCATCCGGCCTACGCTTGACGGCCGGGCACCGGCCGAGCGGCGGCCGTGGGACCAGACGCTGGAGGCGGAGCTGACCGAGGACGCATCGGCCGGGACGGACCCGGGCGCGGACGACTCCGTGCTCCTCTTCGTCGGCGGCCCCCTCGACGGGCGGGTGGAGATCCGTGCGGCGCGGCACGGCGAGCCGCTGCCGACGGTCACCCACGTCCACCTCCACGGTGGCCCCAAGGTCGTGCACCGCTACGACCTCGAGCCGCTGACCGAGGGCGTCGGGGTCTACAACCTGCGCCCGCAGGCGCGGCGGACGGCGCCGGACGAGTCCGTCGCGGACTGACGGGCGGCGACCCGTCGACTCCCGCCCGCGACGGGAGAACACTCCCCGGCACCACTGGCCGCTGGAGAGGCGCACGCCGATGACCGCCACCACGTCCGCCCGTGCCGCCGTCCTGGATCGGGCGCCGGCGCGGCGCCTGGCCGCCACCGAGTACGGCCGGTTCACCGACCTGCTGAGGACCCTCGACGCGGACGACTGGTCGCGGCCGACCGACTGCCCCGACTGGGACGTGCGCGCGATGGCCGGGCACGTCCTCGGCATGGCCCAGATGGTGGCGTCGGTGCGCGGCTTCGCCGGCCAGAACGTCGCGACTGCCCGGGCCGGGGGCGGGATCGACGCGCTCACCGCCCTGCAGGTACGGCGGACCGCCGGCCTCTCGAACGGCCTCCTCGTCGAGCGGCTCGCCGAGGTCGGGCCGCGGGCCGCCCGGGGACGTCGCCGGCTGTCCGCGGTCCTCGGCCGGGTCCCCATCCCCGAGCAGCAGGTCGTCGGTGCGACGACCGAGCGCTGGCGGTTCGGCTTCCTCTTCGACGTCGTCCTGACCCGGGACACGTGGATGCACCGGACCGACGTCTGCCTGGCCACGGGCCGGGAGCCGCACCTGACGGCCGACCACGACGGGGTGCTCGTCGCCGACGTCGTCGCGGAGTGGGCGGCGCGGCACGGCCGGCCCTACCGGCTGCGGCTCACCGGGCCGGCCGGGGGCAGCTGGTCGTCCGGTGCCGACGGCGACGAGCTCGAACTGGACGCGGTGCAGTTCTGCCGCCTGCTCTCCGGCCGGGGCCGGGGCGAGGGGCTGCTGGCCCAGCAGGTCCCCTTCTGACCGGTCACCAGCCCTGGACGCGGCGCGCCTCGGCGACGACGCGGTCGAAGCGGGCGCGGTCGAGCGCCGCACCCTCGCGACGCACGGCGGCCGGGTCCAGCTCCAGCAGGCGGTCCAGCCGGACCTCGCTCGGCCGCCCGCGGGGATCCCACGAGCCGGTGCCCAGGTCGGTCCAGGCGCGGCCGTGCCGGGCCTCGTCCGCGGCGTCGCGGTCATGGTCCTTGCTCGTCAGCATCAGGCCCAGCAGGTCGTCGCCCCGCCGGCCGATGACCAGCACCGGGCGGTCCTTGCCCCGGCCGTCGCCCTCGTCGTAGGGCACCCACGTCCACACGATCTCGCCCGGGTCGGGCCGGCCGTCGGCGCGCGGCCGGTACTCGACGTCGGCGACCGCCGGGGCGTGCGGTCGTGCCGCCCGGCGCGGGACCGTCCCGCGGATGAGCCCGGCGACGCGGCCGACCAGCCGGAGGATGCGCTCGTTGCCTGCCATCCCGGCACCGTACGGGGCGCCTCCGGCGGGCCGCCGGGTCGCGTCACCTGTCACTTGTGACACATCGGCACCAATTGGTCACGGAGGGGGTTGAGACTGCCGATAGCGGGGCACCATGGCTCCACGGGGCCGTCGCGGCGGGCAGCCCCGGGAGGCGGGGGTCCCAGTGACGACGTTCGAACCGGTGCGACCGGCGGCCCCTCGGGCGCGCGAGGTGCAGGCCAGCGTGCTGGCCGCCTTCCAGCTGGTGGAGGACGCCCGCTACTTCGGCAGCGACCGCCGCCCCCGGCGTCAGCGCTCGCGCATCATGGCCGAGCGGGCCGTCGCCGACCGCAAGCTGCTCCGGGACCTGCGCGCCGGCTGACTCAGGTCACGCAGAACTCGTTGCCCTCGGGGTCGGCGAGCGTCGCCCACTCGAAGGGCCCCTGCGAGGCCCGCCAGAGCTCCGTCGCGCCCAGCGACAGCAGCCGGGCGATCTCGGCCTCGCGGCGCTCCGCCCCGACGCGGATGTCGAGGTGCAGGCGGTTCTTGCCGTTCTTGGGCTCCGGGACCACCTGGAACAGCAGTCGCGGCCGGCCGGGATCGGGCGAGTTCACCCCCGCACCGGTCTTCCAGACGAGCGCGCCCTTGTGCGTCGTCGTGTCGGACTCGGCGGCCGCGCCGGTCTCCACCATGCGGCGGATGAACGACTCGTCCTGCGGTTCCACCTGCCAGCCCAGCGCCTCGGCCCACCAGTCGGCCAGGTCGTGCGGGGCGGCGCAGTCGATCGCGATCTGGATGTCGAAGGACATGCGCGCAGGCTAGAACCCCCTGCTGACGCTTCAGAGCTCCTGGGCGAG
>DASQTE010000205.1:0-3931 GCA_035642035.1 Blastococcus sp. | reverse complement strand
GTTCATGACGTACCTCATCGCCGTGCCGACCGGCATCAAGTTCGCCAACTGGATCGGCACGATGTGGCGCGGCCAGATCACGTTCGAGACACCGATGCTGTGGTGCGTCGGCTTCCTGGTGACCTTCCTGCTCGGCGGGCTGACCGGCGTCCTGCTGGCCAGCCCGCCGCTGGACTTCCACCTCAACGACAGCTACTTCGTCGTCGCGCACTTCCACTACGTCGTCTTCGGCACCGTCGTGTTCGCCGCCTACGCCGGCATCTACTTCTGGTTCCCGAAGATGTGCGGCCGGATGATGGACGAGCGGCTGGGCAAGCTGCAGTTCTGGCTGACCTTCATCGGCTTCCACACCACCTTCCTGGTGCAGCACTGGCTGGGTGGTGAGGGCATGCCGCGGCGCTACGTGGACTACCTCGCCACCGACACCTTCACCACGCTGAACATGGTGTCGACGATCGGCTCGTTCATCCTGGGCGCCTCGGTCATCCCGTTCGTCTACAACGTCTTCAGGTCTTGGAAGTACGGCGAGCTCGCGCTGCGCGACGACCCGTGGGGCCACGGGAACTCGCTGGAGTGGGCGACGTCCTCTCCGCCGCCGCGGCACAACTTCGTCGAGATCCCGAAGATCCGGTCGGAGCGCCCGGCGTTCGAGGCGCACTACCCGCACCTCCTCCAGCGGCTGCAGGACGAGGCGCACGCCGGCAAGCGGCACAAGCCGTACGCCAGCGAGCTCGTGAACGGGACGGGCCCCCGTCAGGGCCCGAACGACCCCGACCCGACGTAGGAACCGCTGCACCGGAGAGGCCCAGGACCGTCATGGTCCTGGGCCTCTCCGGTTCGTCGTCCCGGGTCAGGCACGATGACGGTGTGCCGCTCGATCCCACCCCTCGTCCTCCGGCGGTGCCGACCCCCGTGACGGCACAGGCCGTGCTCACCGTCTCCGGGGACGACCGCCCCGGGGTGACCGCGCGACTGTTCGCCGCGCTCGCCGACACCGGGGCCGGCGGCCCGTCCGTCGAGGTGCTCGACGTCGAGCAGGTGGTGGTGCACGGCCACCTCGTCCTCGGGGTCGTGGTCGCGGCGCAGTCCGCCGACGGCTCCCCGGCTGCCGACCGGCCGACGCTGCTCGCCCACCTGGGCGAGCTCGCGGCCAAGGTCGCCACCGACACCGGGCTGGAGGTGACGGTGGAGTCGGTGTCCTCCGGCGAGCCGGAGCCCCGGCCCGCCGACCGGCCGCACCACGTGATCGTGCTCGGCCGGCCGGTGCCGCCGGACGCGGTCGCCGGGGCGGCGCGGGCGATCGCCGACGTCGACGGCAACATCGACGCGATCCGGCGCCTGTCGGACTACCCCGTGACCAGCTTCGAGCTGACGGTCTCGGGCGCCGACGCCACGTCCCTGCGCACCCGGCTGGCCGAGGTCGCCGCCGCCACCGGGGCCGACATCGCCGTCGAGCAGGTGGGCCTCGCCCGGCGCAGCAAGCGGCTGATCGTGCTCGACGTCGACTCCACCCTGGTCCGCGGCGAGGTGATCGACGAGCTCGCCGCACGCGCCGGACGGGCCGCCGAGGTCGCCCGGATCACGGCCGCCGCCATGAACGGCGAGCTGGACTTCGCCGAGTCGCTGCGCGCACGGGTCGCCGTCCTCGCGGGGCTGCCCGTGGAGGTGCTCGACGAGGTCCGCGAGGCGCTGGTCCTGACGCCGGGGGCGCGCACCCTGATCCGCACCCTGCAGCGCCTCGGCTTCCGCTGCGGCATCGTCAGCGGCGGGTTCACCCAGATCACCGACCCGCTGGCCGAGACCCTGGGCCTGGACTTCGCGGCCGCGAACACCCTCGAGGTCGTGGACGGCAGGCTGACCGGCGGGCTGGTGGGCGAGATCGTCGACCGCCCGGGCAAGGCGCGGGCGCTGGCCCGGTTCGCCGCGCAGTACGGCATCCCGCTCGAGCAGACCGTCGCGGTCGGCGACGGCGCGAACGACCTCGACATGCTGAACACGGCGGGCCTCGGCATCGCCTTCAACGCCAAGCCGTTCGTGCGCGAGCAGGCGCACACCGCGCTCAACCAGCCCTACCTGGACGCCGTCCTGCAGGTGCTCGGCTTCACGAGGGACGAGGTCCTCGACGCCGTGTAGCGCCCGGGATGATCAGGAGACCTGATCGTCCCGTGTCCTGGCTCAGTGTCGACGGTGAGCCAGGACCCGCAACGGTGAGCCAGGACGGCGCGGGAGCCGCCCTCAGGCCTGGTGGACCGTGCCCTCCAGCTCCACGCCCGCCGTCCGCAGCTGCTCGAGCGCGGCCTCGGTCGAGCCGTCGGCGACGCCGGCCGTCAGCGGCAGCAGGACGCGGGTGGCGAGTCCGTTGCCGACCGCGTCCAGCGCGGTGGCCCGCACGCAGAAGTCGGTCGTCAGGCCGACGACGTCGACCGCGTCCACCCCGCGCTCGCGCAGCCAGTCGGCCAGGGCGACGCCGTCGGACCTCGCCTCGAAGCCCGAGTAGGCCGCCGCGTACTCGCCCTTGTCGAAGACCGCCTCGATCGGTCCCCGGTCGAGCGCCTCGTGCAGCTCCACCCCGTTGGAGCCGACGACGCAGTGCGCCGGCCACGTCTCCAGGAAGTCCGGCTGCTCGGCGAAGTGGTGCCCGGGGTCGATGTGGTGATCCCGGGTCGCCACCACATGGGCGTAGTCGCCGGCCGACGTCCGGACGTGCTCGGTGATCGCCGCCGCGACCGCTGTCCCCCCGGCGACGGCGAGGCTGCCTCCTTCGCAGAAGTCGTTCTGGACGTCGACCACGATCAGTGCGCGGGGCATGGCGGCTCCTCTCAGGAGGACACAGTCTCCAGCACCGGCTCCCCGCGGGACAGCGCCCAGGCCTCCTGCGGCAGCGCCTGGCGCACCTGCTCGTGGTGCGCTCGGGCCCGGGCGAGGGCGTCCGCCGGACTCAGCTGCTTGCAGAGCTCGCCGGCGCGCAGCAGGGGGACGACGAGGTCGCGGTCGCCGTCCCGGGGGGTGATCGGCGCACTGCTGACCACCTCGGCGGTCGCGAAGCCTTCGGCGTCGTGCCGGCGGACCGCGTGCTTCCGCCCGCCGACCGAGCGCTTGCCCTCGGACTTCTTCGCCACCGGTACACCGTCGCGCTGGACCAGCTTGTAGACCATGCCCGCGGTGGGTGCCCCGCTGCCGGTCACCAGCGAGGTGCCCACGCCGTAGCGGTCGACGGGAGCGGCCATGAGCCCGGCGATCGCGTACTCGTCGAGGTCGCTGGTGACGACGATCCGCGTCCTCGTCGCCCCGAGGGAGTCGAGCAGCTCCCGGGCGTGCGCCGCCAGCGTGGGCAGGTCGCCGGAGTCGAGCCGGATGCCCCCGAGCTCGGGCCCGGCGACCTCGACCGCCGTCCGGATGCCCTGGTCGACGTCGTAGGTGTCCACCAGCAGCGTGGTGCCGGGGCCGAGGACATCTACCTGCGCCTGGAAGGCCGACCGCTCGTCGTCGTGCAGCAGCGTGAAGGCGTGCGCGCTGGTGCCGGTCGTGGGGACGCCGTAGCGCCGTCCGGCCTCCAGGTTGGACGTCGACGCGAAGCCGACCATGTGCGCGGCGCGGGCCGCCGCGACCGCGGCCTCCTCGTGGGTGCGCCGGGAGCCCATCTCGATGCAGGGGCGCTCGCAGGCGGCGGCCACCATGCGGGCCGCCGCCGACGCGATGGCGCTGTCGTGGTTGAGCACCGAGAGCGCCAGGGTCTCCAGCAGCACGCCCTCGGCAAACGGGGCGCGGACGGTGAGGACCGGCGAGCCGGGGAAGAACAGGTCGCCCTCGGCGTAGCCGTCGACGTCGCCGGAGAAGCGGAACCCGGCCAGCCAGTCGAGCAGCCGCTCGTCGATCAGCCCCTGCTCCCGCAGGGCGGCCAGCTCGTCGTCCCCGAAGCGGAAGTGCGGCA
>DASQTE010000204.1:0-12721 GCA_035642035.1 Blastococcus sp. | reverse complement strand
ATGTGCGTCGGTGGCGGCATGGGCATGGCGATGGTGCTGGAGCGCCTGTCCTGAGGTGACGGCAGTTGATCATCGTCCGCGTGCTAGACCGGTCGGCGCGTCCGACCATGTCGCGCGCACGCAGGCGATGATCAACTCCAGGTACGCACCGCAGAACGACGAAGGCCCGGCCCCCTCGCGGGGACCGGGCCTTCGTCGTTGGTGCTACTACCTCACTCGCGGAAGTAGCTGAGCAGCCGCAGGATCTCCAGGTACAGCCAGACCACCGTGACGAGCAGGCCGAAGGCGATGTACCAGGCGAACTTCGCGGGGGCCCCGCGCCGGATCGCCTCGTCGGCCATGTCGAAGTCGAGCAGCAGGAAGAACGCCGCGACGCCGATCACGACCAGGCTGAACACGATGGCCAGCGGGCCGCCGTCGCGCAGGCCCAGGCCGTTGCCGCCACCGATCCAGGCCGCCACGAGGTTGGCCAGCATGAGCACCAGGACACCGATGCCGGCGGCCAGGACCCAGCGGGTCAGCTTCGGGGTGACGCGGATCGCACCGGTCTTGTAGACGAGCAGCATGCCGCCGAAGACACCGAAGGTGCCGATCAGCGCCTGCATCACGATGCCGGGGTAGATCTCGTTGAACGCCTCGCTGATCGCGCCGAGCGCGACGCCGTAGAGGGCGCCGTAGGCCAGGGTCGCGGCCGGGTTGGCGATCTGCTTGAAAGTGATCACCAGGCCCAGGACGAACGCCACGAGCACGGCCGGGATGGCCAGGCCCCAGGCGGCCTGCCCGGGCAGCGCCCAGACAGCGGCCGCTGCCAGGACGGTGACCAGGAAGGAGATGCCCGTCTTGGCGACGACGTCGTCCATCGTGAGGTACCGCGTCGACGTCGCCGCGTAGGGCGAGGGCGCGGAGTACGGGTCGTGGGGGGCGGGGGCGCCGTACTGGCCAGGCGCGCCGTACTGCTGGGGCTGGTTGCCCCAGCCGGCGTACTGCTGCTGGCCGTTGCCGGCGCCACCAAACCGGCTGAAGGCCGGGTTGCTGCTGGGCATCGTCATCTCCTCGAGGTGACTCTTGGGTCGTGGAGCCCACGGTGCTGCTTCCACTCGCCCAGGTCAACGCCCCTGACCCCCAGGACGTTCCGGCGTGTCGCGTGTTCCCTCTCGCGGGTCACGAACGGACGACGGCGCGGCACCGATCCGGGGACCGGCACCGCGCCGTCGGGCACGTCGTACGGACGGGTCAGGCGACGGGAGCCAGCCCGGCCCCCTGGCCGACGTCGGCCGGCCGGTTACCCGTGCCCGCGCCGGGTCGGGGCTGGCCGGCGAGCGTGATGACCGCGTACGCGATCGCGTCAGCGCTCTCGTCGAGGATGTCGACATTCACGTTGCTGATGTCGTCGCATGCCGAGTGGTAGCAGGGGTCGAACGCCAGCCCTGCCGTCCCGCCGTACAGCGCCTGCTGCTCCGGGCTCTTGGGGTCCTCGGCCCCGGTGAAGAGCCCCCCCGACGGGATCCCGGCCAGGGCGAACGCCTCGTAGTCGCTTCGACCGTCGAACGCGGTGTCCTCGTGCGGCACACCCAGCTCGTCGTAGAACGTCTCGAAGAGGTGCTCGATGTCGGCCGACCCCGGCGTGACGAAGCCCTTCGGCGCGTCGAAGTCCGACCCGTCACCGTCGTAGACGAACCGGGCCCAGTTCGGGGAGCCGATCATGTCGAAGTTCAGGTAGGCGCCGATGTGCGAGATCTCCTGCTGGGAGAGGGAGTCCACGAAGTACTGCGAGCCGATGAGGCCCGACTCCTCCGCCCCCCACCAGAGGAAGCGCACGGTGTTCTCCAACTGCACACCGGCCAGGCTCTCGGCCACCTCGAGGATGCCCGCCGTCCCGGTGCCGTTGTCGTTGATCCCAGGCCCTTCAGGCACCGAGTCCAGGTGCGCGCCGAGGGCAACGACGTCGTTGGACTTGCGGCCGGGCAGCTCGGCGATCAGGTTCTCGGTGGTCCGGGTCTCGCTCACGGTCTGGATGGCGAGGGAGAGCGTCAGGTCCGCGGTGTTGGCCCACTCGTCGCCGAGCGCGAACGTGGTGTCGTACACCGGGATCGTGACTCCCGGGCCACCGAGGGTGCCGCCGATCAGCGTGGTGCGGTCCTCGTCAGGAGAGGGCACCCCGTCGTTGTAGATGATGGCCGCAGCCGCGCCGGCGGCCTCGGCGTTGGCCGCCTTGACCGCGAAGTCGCAGGAACCCCGCTTGAGGAGGGCGATGGAACCTTCGGGGAAGACGAGAGTGTCGAAGTCTTCCGTTTCGCACCCGCTGGTGGTGGAGGCGACGTCGACCGGGACGACGGCGCCGTTGACCGCGCCCGACCCGGAGTAGCTCATGTCCTGGAAGTCCTCGCCGTAGACGTAGGTCGTCGGCGTCGTCGACGGGGCGGTCCGCGCGAGCGTCGGGGTTCCGACGAGCTCGTAGAACGCGAAGTCGAACACCTGGCGAGTGACGGTGTAGCCGGCCGCCTCCAGGCGACCGACAACGTAGTCGGCCGAGTCGTCGTAGCCCTCCGTGCCGGAGGCACGGTTCCCGTCGTTGGCGTCGGCGATGGCCTGGAGCGCCTCGAGGTGCTCGACGAGCCCCTCCTCCGTGACGCAGGCCATCAGGGCCTCGGCGGTGTTGCACTGCGGCGCCGCGGCGGCCGGGCTCGCGGTCGTGACGGCGCCGGCGACGGCCATCAGGCCGACGGCGGAGGTTGCGGTGAGCCGTGATCGGCGGCTCCGGCGGGCAAGTGTCATCGGTTCCCCTGGTGTCTCGGATGGGTGACGTCGTGCGCACTCGCTGCAGACCTTCCAAAAGGACTACGGTCCGTGTCAACCCCTGGACACAGAGTTGCCGATCGGCTATATCGGCCCGCGCTCAGGACCTGGGGTGCCCCCGGTCGGGATCGAACCGACACTCGGACCCTTTTAAGGGGCCTGCCTCTGCCGATTGGGCTACGGGGGCGCTCTGCGCACGCTAGCGGGGTGGCCCGCGCGGTGCCCGTACGGTGGCGGTCGTGAGCCGCAGTCCTCAGGTCCCCGTCCGGATCATGCGCGCCGGCGTGCGTGGCCTCGTGCGCCCGGTCCTCGGCCCCCGCATGCCGGTGGGCCTGCAGCGGCGCTGGCTGGCCGCCGTCACCCGCCCGACCCCGCTGGCCGAGGACGTCGACGTCCGCTCCGGGCGGCTGGGCCGGCGACCGGTCGAGATCCTGACCCCCGCGTCGGGCGACGCCGGCACGACCGTCCTCTACCTGCACGGCGGCGGGTTCACCACCGGCTCGCCCGCCACGCACCGGGCCCTGGCCACGCACCTGGCCGCGGCGAGCGGCGCGACCGTGCACGTCCTGGACTACCGGCTGGCCCCCGAGCACCCGTTCCCGGCCGCCCTTGAGGACGTCCTGGCCGCCTTCTGGGAGCTGCTGGACCGGGGCGCGACCCCCGCTCGCACCGCGCTCGCCGGTGACTCGGCCGGCGGCTGGCTGGCCCTCACCACCGCCCTGTGGCTGCGGGACAGCGGTGATCCGGGGCCCGCGGCCCTCGGCCTGATCTCGCCCTGGCTGGACCTGACCGGCAGCACCTGGCCGGACGACCGCAGCGACGCGATGCTCCGGCCCGCGTGGCTGCGCCGGTGCGCGCGCGACTTCGGCGGCGGCACGGACCCGGGCGCCGCCGAGCTCGCTCCCCTGGAAGCCGACCTCGCCGGCCTGCCGCCGATCACCATGCACGTAGGCAGCGAGGAGATCCTCCTCGAGGACGCCGTCCGCCTCGCCCGCCGCGCCCGCGCGGCCGGGGTGCCCGTCGACCTGCGCCGGCTCGACGGGCTGTGGCACGTCGCGCACGCCTCCGCCGGCCTGGTGACGGCGTCGACCGCTGCCGTCAACGCGCTGGGCGGCGCGCTCGCGACCCACCCCTCCCGAGCACCGGGAGTCGGCACACGACCCGCCGCCGGTTAGCCCTTCGAGCAGCCTTCGTCAGCCGGCCTCTGCCCGGTCCGGTGCGTCGGCGGTCCCCGGGGAGTCAGGGCGCGGCGGCGGCAGCTGCCCGGCGCGGCCGGTGTTCGCGGCGAGCACGAACTCCCGCCGCGGGTCCTGCAGCTGGCCGAGCGAGACGACCTCGCGGCGGAAGAGCGAGGCCAGGGTCCAGTCGGCGACCACCCGCGCCTTGCGGTTGAACGTCGGCACCCGGCTGACGTGGTAGCTGCGGTGCATGAACCACGCCGGCCAGCCCTTCACCTTCACGCCGTAGACCTGCGCGACCCCCTTGTGCAGGCCCAGGCTGGCGACCGAGCCGACGTACTTGTGCCGGTAGGGCACCGGCTGGCCGCCGCCGAGGACGGTGACGATGTTGTCGGCGAGATGCTTGGCCTGCCGGACGGCGTGCTGGGCGTTGGGGGCCGTGGTCGCGCCGGGCTCGTCCTTGGTGAGGTCGGGGACACCGGCCAGGTCGCCGGCCGCCCACGCGTCGGGCATCCCGCGCACCTGCAGGGTGGCCTCGCACTCGACCCGCCCGCGTCCGTCGACCGGCAGGTCCGTCTGCGCCAGCAGCGGGTTGGGCTTGGTCCCCGCCGTCCAGACCAGGGTCTCGCTGGCGAACTCCTCGCCGTCGCTGAGTCGGACGACGCCGTCGTCGGAGACAGATTCGAGGCGGGTGTTGAGCCGCACGTCCATGCCGCGCGCGGTCAGCTGCTTGACCGTCCAGGCGCCCATGTCGAGGTCGACCTCGGGCAGGATCCGCCCCGTCGCCTCGACCAGCACCCAGCGCATGTCGGCCGACGACAGCCGCGGGTAGTAGTGCTCGATCGCGTAGCGGGCCATGTCCTCCAGCTCGGCGAAGGCCTCGATCCCGGCGTAGCCGCCGCCGACGAAGGTGAACGTCAGCGCCCGGGTGCGGACGGCGGGGTCGTCTGTCGAGCTGGCCGCGTCGAGGCGGGCCAGGACGTGGTTGCGCAGGTAGATGGCCTCGCCCACGGTCTTGAACCCGATGCCGTGCTCGGCGAGCCCGGGGATGGGCAGCGTGCGCGCCACCGAGCCGGCGGCCATCACCAGGACGTCGTAGGAGAGGTCGAAGCTCGTCCCCTCGACCGGCGCGATGCGGGCCCGTCGTTCCGCGTGGGTGAGCGAGATGAGGGCGCCGGTGATCACCCGGCAGCGGTTGAGCGTGCGGCGCAGCGGCACGACGACGTGCCGGGGCTCCACCGAGCCGGCGGCGGCCTCCGGCAGGAACGGCTGGTAGGTCATGTGCGGCTGGGGGTCGACGACGACGATCTCCGCGCGCCCCCGCGAGAGCTTCTTCTGCAGCCGCAGGGCCGTGTAGAGGCCGACGTACCCCCCGCCGACGACGAGGATCACGGGGCGGTGGGTCAGCTCGCGCACGATCGCCTCAGCCATGGAGGGAGCCTAGGCCTCCCGGCGGCCGTCCGACCCCGGACCGTCGCTCCGCTGCGGGAAGCCGGCGAGCTCGGTCGCCCGGCCCAGCACGGCGTCCAGCATCGGCTCGGTCAGCCGTCCGGTGAAGGTGTTCTGCTGGCTGACGTGGTAGCTGCCGAGCAGGGTGAGCGGTCCGCGCGGCCCCTCGAGCTCGACCTCCGCACCGTGCCCGAACGCCGGCCGCGGCCGTGGCAGCCGGTGACCGGCCGCGGCCAGCACCGGCCACAGCGCCGTCCACCCGAACCCGCCGAGGACGACGACCACCCGCAGGTCCGGAAGCAGCGCCAGCTCGCGGGCCAGCCAGGGGTTGCAGCTGTCCCGCTCCTGCGGCGTGGGTGCGTTGTCCGGCGGGGCGCAGCGGACCGCCGCGGCGATCCGCACGCCGGTGAGCTCGAGGCCGTCGCCGATGTGCGTCGACGTCGGCTGGTTGGCCAGTCCCGCGCGCCAGAGCGCGGCGAAGATCCAGTCGCCGCTGCGGTCGCCGGTGAAGACCCGGCCGGTGCGGTTCCCGCCGTGCGCGGCCGGCGCGAGGCCGACGACGGCGATCCGCGCGTCGGCCGGCCCGAGGCCCGGGACCGGCCGGCCCCAGTAGTCCCAGTCGCGGAACGACGCGCGCTTGACGCGGGCGACCTCCTCCCGCCAGGCGACCAGCCGGGGGCAGGCGTAGCAGCCGGAGATGCGGTCGTCGAGGACGGCGAGGTCGCGGGCGCCGGCCGCCGACCGGATGACGCCGGCGGCGCTTCGGACGGCCCCGGTGTAGGGGCCCGCGGCGAGCTTGCGAGTTGTGGGGGGCATCGGGGTCCTTTTCACGGGTAGCCGTCCGCGTCCGTCGCCATGGCTCCAGTGGACCAGATGCCCGGCGGGCAGCTCCCTGGGCTCCCGGACCCGGCCGGACGGCCGGATCGGTGGCCGATTCCCCCCTTTCGGGGCGCGTCAGCGCGACGCGCGTTCCCTAGCCTCGACGAGAGGCAACGACCGGGGCGGACGCCGACCCCGGTGTGCCGGAGGTGAGGAGTGTTGACGGTGGACGGAACGGCGCGGCTCCCGGGGGGCGCCCCCGGCGTCGGTGTCCAGGTCGAGGACCGGCCGCGCGGGGCGGCGAGCGCGGCGGTCATCACCGAGCACTCCGCGTTCGAGGCGCTGGCCGGGGAGTGGGACGACCTCTGGGCGCGCACCCCGTCCGCGACCCCCTTCCAGGCCCACGCGTGGGTCAGCGCCTGGGCGGGCGCCTACGTCCCGGCCGGCGACCTGGTCGTGGTGACCGTGCGGGACGGCGACGTCCTGGTCGCGGGCGCCGCCCTGCACCGGGTGCGGCGAGGGTTCGTCCGGCTCCTGGCACCGCTGGGCGGGGAGATCTCCGACCACACCGACGTCCTGCTCGATCCGGGGGTCCCGGACGCGGGCCGGCGGCTGGTCGAGGCGCTGCTCGAGGTGCCCGGCTGGCGCGTGCTGGACCTGCCCGAGGTGCTCCCGCACGCCGCCGCCCAGCTCTGGGCCGAGGAGTGGCCGGGCAGCGTCCGGCGCTCGGAGGCCTCGGTCAACCTGCAGCTCCCGGCGCTGCCGGTGGCGGACGCGCTGACCCGCCTCCCTACGAAGACCGCGGGGACCCTGCGCCGCAAGCTCCGCAAGATCGACCAGCTCGGCGTGCAGCGCAGCGAGGTGGCTCCGGCCGACGTCCCGCGGGCGGTCACCGACCTGATCCGGCTGCACGAGGACCAGTGGCAGGGCCGCCGCGGGAACCCCGAGCACCTCGTCGACCGGTTCCACAGCCACCTCGCGAACGCCGTCGCGCCGATGATCTCCCGGGGTCAGGCGGTCTTCGTCGAGTACCGGGTCGACGGCGAGCTCCTGGCCAGCGAGGTCGACCTGATCGGCCACGAGCGGCTGGACTACTACCTGGCCGGCATCTCGACAGCCCTGCGCCAGCGCATCGACACCGCGGTCCTGCTGGTCAGCAGCGCCCTCGAACGCGCCGCGCAGCTGGAGAAGAAGGACTACTCCTTCCTGCGCGGCACCGAGGACTACAAGTTCCGCTGGCGCCCGGACGAGGTGGTGGCGACGCGGGTCATGCTCGCCCGCCCCGGGCCCCTGCGGTCCGCCGGCTACTTCACGGCGTCCGCCGTGTGGGGGACCGCGCTGGCCACGGGACGACGTGTACTCCAAGGGCGGGCGCGCGACCTCGCCCGCGCCGTCATGCACGGCCTGCGCACCCTCCGCGCGCGCACGTAGGGCTGCGGCGGGCTCAGCCGCGGGCGAGCCGGAGAGCGATGCCGTCGAGGATGTCGTGCTCGCTGACGACGAGCTCGCCCAGGCCGAAAGCGTCCATGAGCACGTCGAGGATCAGCGCCCCGGCGCCGATGACGTCGACCCGTCCCGGGTGCATGACCGGCATGGCGGCGCGGCGCTCGCGCGTGGCGACGAGCAGGTCCGCCGTCACCGCGCGGACGTCCCCGATCGCGATGCGGGAGCCGTGGATGGCGTCCGCGTCGTAGGCCGGGAGGTCGAGGGCGAGCGCGGCGACCGTGGTCACCGAGCCGGCCACGCCCACCAGGGTGGCCGCCTCCCCCACCGTCACCTCGGCGGTGACCAGCTCCAGCGCGGCCCGGATGTCGTCCTCGGCCCGGCGGATCTGGTCGACGGTCGGCGGGTCGCCGTGGAGGTGGCGCTCGGTCAGCCGCACGCAGCCGACGTCGACCGAGCGCGCGGCGCGGACGCCGGCGTCGTCGCCGAGCACGAACTCCGTCGAGCCGCCGCCGATGTCGACGACGAGGAACGGCGGCCGGGGCGGCGGGGCGCCGTGCGCAGCGGCAGCCGCGTCGAGCGAGGCGGTGGCGCCGAGAAAGGACAGCTCCGCCTCCTCCCGGCCGGTGATGACGTCCGGCAGCCGGCCGAGAGTGGCCTGCACCATCTCCTCGAAGTCGGCCCGGTTCGCCGCGTCCCGGCTGGCGCTCGTGGCCGCCATCCGGACGTCGGTCGCGCCCAGCTCCCGGGCGATGCCGACGTACTCCGCCAGCGCCAGGCGGGTGCGCTCGATGGCCTCCGGGGCCAGCCGGCCCGTGGCGTCGACGCCCTGGCCGAGCCGGACGACCTCCATGCGGCGGGCCAGGTCGGTGTGCGCGCCGCGCTCCGGCACGTCGGCGACCAGCAGCCGGATCGAGTTGGTCCCGCAGTCGATGGCCGCGACCCGGGTCACGAGGCGTCCTCGGCGGGCAGGGCGCACGGTCCCGCGGCCCACCACTCGCCCATCTCCTCGACGGCCCGGTCACCGATCGGGTTGACCCCGGGCCCGGCGGCCAGGGCGTGCCCCGCCAGCGCGTGCAGGCACTTGACCCGGTCGGGCATGCCCCCGGCAGTCATCCGCGTGGGCAGCACGTCGCGGTCGTCGCGGGTGGCGAGGTAGGCCTCGTGCGCGCGCCGGTAGCCGGCGGCGAGGTCGGGATCGGTGGCCAGTTCGTCCTGCCACTCGCGCATCCGCCCGGCGGACTCCAGCCGGCTCGCGGCGGCGGTCGCCCGCGGGCAGGTCAGGTAGTAGAGCGTGGGGAACGGGGTGCCGTCCTCCAGCCGCGGTGAGGTCTCGACGACGTCCGGCTGACCGCACGGGCACCGGTGCGCCACGCCCACGAGGGCACGCGGCGGCCTGCCGAGCTGCCGGGCGATGATCTCGCGCTCGCCGTAGGTGACGGGGTCGCTCACTCGCCGGGCCGGCTCTCACCGTCGGCGTCGGCCAGCGACTGCATCAGCCCCTCGTACCAGGGCAGTTCCTCGTCCGGGTCGGCCGAGTCCAGCGTCCCGGCGTCGCCCTCGACCGTCTCGCCGTCGACGACGACGACCAGCCGATCCCCGGGCAGCACGTAGGTGAGCCGCTCGCGCGCCTGCCGCTCGGTGTACGCGGGGTCGGCCTGCCGCTCGAGCTGCTCCTGCAGGTCGGCGGCGCGCTGATCCAGCTCGCGGCCCTCGGCGGCCAGCTGCTCGAGCTCGGCCTGGCCGGCGAGGTACTGCCGGATCGGGCCGGCGAGCGTCAGCGCGAGCAGGAGCACCAGTGCCCCGAGGAGGACCGCCCGGCCGGTGACCAGCGGACGCCGGCGCTGTGCCGTGCCCCCCGTCGACCGGAACGTCCGGCGGACCGACCGCCGGGCGCCCGGCCGGTTGGTGGCGCTGCCCCGCACGCTGGCCGGGACCGGCCGGGTGGAGTGCACGCGCGGCGCCCGGCCGGTGGTGCGGGCACCCCGGCCGGCGGCCCGGGAGCCGTCGCCCGGGGACCCGCCGCGCCGGCCGCGCACGTTGCTCATCGGTGCTGCTCAGACCGCCAGGCGCGGGAAGGCGGCGGCGCCGGCGTAGCGCGCGGCGTCGTCGAGCTCCTCCTCGATGCGCAGCAGCTGGTTGTACTTGGCGACGCGCTCGCTGCGGGCGGGCGCGCCGGTCTTGATCTGGCCGCAGTCGGTGGCGACGGCGAGGTCGGCGATCGTCGTGTCCTCGGTCTCGCCCGAGCGGTGGCTCATCATGCAGCGGTAGCCGCTGCGGTGGGCCAGATTGACCGCGTCGAGGGTCTCGGTGAGCGTGCCGATCTGGTTCACCTTCACCAGCAGGGCGTTGGCCGCACCCTTGGCGACGCCGTCCGCGAGTCGCGAGGGGTTGGTGACGAACAGGTCGTCGCCGACGATCTGCACCCGGTCGCCGAGGGCGTCGGTGAGCGCGACCCAGCCGTCCCAGTCCTCCTCCGACAGCGGGTCCTCGATCGAGACGATCGGGAAGGCGTTGACCAGCTCGGTGTAGTACGTGGTCATCTCCGCCGCGGACAGCTTCCGGCCCTCGAAGGCGTAGGCGCCGTCGGCGTGGAACTCGGTGGCGGCGACGTCGAGGGCGAACGCGATGTCGGTGCCCACCGTGTAGCCGGCCGACTCGACCGCCCGCACGATGAGGTCGAGGGCCGCGCGGTTGCTGGACAGGTTCGGCGCGAAGCCGCCCTCGTCGCCCAGGCCGGTCGACAGGCCGTCCTTCTTCAGGACCGCCTTGAGCGCGTGGTAGGTCTCGGTGCCCATGGCCAGCGCCTCGGCGAACGTAGCCGCGCCGATCGGCGCGATCATGAACTCCTGGACGTCGACGTTGCTGTCGGCGTGGGCACCGCCGTTGAGGATGTTCATCATCGGCACGGGCAGCAGGTGGGCCGAGGGTCCGCCGACGTAGCGGAACAGCGGCAGGCCGGCGGAGTCGGCGGCCGCGCGGGCGACCGCGAGGCTCACGCCGAGGATCGCGTTGGCACCCAGGCGGGACTTGTCCGGCGTCCCGTCGAGGTCGATCAGCTGCTGGTCGACGAGCCGCTGCTCGCTGGCCTCGTAGCCGACCAGCTCGGGGCCGATGACGTCGAGGACGCCGTCGACCGCCTTGGTCACGCCCTTGCCGCCGTATCGGTCACCGCCGTCGCGCAGCTCCACGGCCTCGAAGGCTCCGGTGGAGGCGCCGCTGGGCACGGCGGCCCGGGCGATCGTCCCGTCGTCGAGGGCGACCTCGACCTCGACGGTGGGGTTTCCGCGCGAGTCCAGGATCTCCCGCGCGCCTACGGCTTCGATGCTCGGCACAGGGGGCAGCCTAGCCAGACCGATCGGTCCCGCTCGTCAGCCGCGCGCCCCCGATGTCCTGGACAGCCCGCGCCGCGGCCTGCGGCGAAAGTTCCTGACCGATCGGTTGCCCTCGCGTGCACCTCGATGCGACACGCACCGTGCCGCTGACGGCGGCCTCGGAGACATCCGTTTCCGGGCCGTCATTCGCTCGGTCAGCGGGGGGTCGACGATCCCGGGCGGAAGGGGGCACCGTGACCAGGGACGATCAGGGTCGCGAGTTCCAGGACCCGTTCCCGCTGCTGCCGCAACTCCTCGCGGTCCAGCGAGTAGGGGTCGTCGGCCGGCCCCTCCTCCGTCCACCACAGGTGGGTGAGGGCGACGGTGTCCTCGGCCGTCCCCACCAGCGTCGTGATGTCCTGCGGCGTGTGCCCCGGCGTGGCGTGCAGCCGGATGCTCGGCGTGATCTGGGTGCCCTCCGCATCGCGCTGGGTGAACACGTCGCCGTGGATGACGGATTGGAAGTCGTGCAGCGGAACCGCGGGGAAGAGCGCGATGTTGAGGGTGTGGTCGAGGTGGTGATGGCTGACGACGACATCCGTGACGTCCTCCGGCCGGACGTCGAGTTCGCGCAGCGGGCGGAGGATCAACTCGCGGTCAGCCACCATGCCCGGGTCCACGATCACGACCCGGTCGGCGTCCCTGATCAAGCTCACGGTGCCGGCGACGTTCGGCGGCCGGACGTAGCCCTCGACGAGGATGTCGAGGCGGGCGGTGCGGGCGAGTTCCGTCATGGGGCGGACCGTACTGGCAGCACGAGGCTCAGGATCCGGTCTCGTCACATCTCGACCGCCGCTCGACCCCGGTCGTGCCGCTAGAAGGGCGGGATGTCGAGGTCGCTGCCGAACCGCGGCGGATGACTGACCAACGCCTTGCCGCTGGGCATCGTGATCGCCAGACCTCCGTCGTCGGCCTCGTCGAAGCGCCAGCCCGGGGCCTGATGCTTGAGCCGGTGATGGTGCTCGCACAGGCAGCAGAGGTTGTCGTGCGCGGTCGGGCCGTCGGGCCACTCCCGCCGGTGGTCGAGGTCGCACGTCCGGGCACGGGCGCGGCAGCCCGGGAAGCGGCAGCGCCGGTCCCGCAGCCGGACGAAGCGGTCCAGTTCTGCGCCCGGCGTGTACCCCTCGGTCTCCGGCGGAGGGCCGAGGCCGGCGCCGCGTCGGATTCCCGTGGCATCGGTCAGCGCGACCAGGCTGCCCCGGAGTTTGTCGACCACGGCGACGCGAGGCCGGTGGGCCAGCCCGGTGCCGCTGAGGTCGCGCACCCCGATCAGCGCACCCACGTCGAGCAGACCGCGCAGCTCACCGTCGGTCCAGGTGCCGTCGAGGACCGCCTGTCTCGCCCCGGCCAACCCCTCGCCGACCGCCGCCTCGTTCCGCATCCGGGCGAGCGCCAACCACTCGCTCAGCGTGCGGTCCTCCACGGGCGTTGCCTCGGCCTCGGCGTCGGGCTCGCCCTCGGGCTCGGGCTCCGGCTCGGTGGAGGAGGCGTCAGGCGCTGACGCGCCGTCGGTCTCCGGCATCGGCGCAGCGTCGTCAGGCAGATCCGCGAGGTCCGGCGCCGGGCGGGGCATCAGGCCGAACGCGTACCCGAGCTCGCGCACCAGGTCCGCCGGCACGAGCATCCCCTCGACCTGCCCGGGCTCCGCACCGCCGAGCATCG
>DASQTE010000203.1:0-3963 GCA_035642035.1 Blastococcus sp. | reverse complement strand
GCGGTTGATGGGCTTCGGCCACCGGGTCTACCGCGCCGAGGACCCCCGCGCCCGCGTCCTCCGCCGCTCCGCCGAGGAGCTCGGCGCCCCGCGCTTCGAGGCCGCCCTCGCCCTGGAGAACGCCGCCCTCACGGAGCTGCGCGAGCGCCGTCCCGACCGGCCGGTGGAGACCAACGTGGAGTTCTGGGCGGCGATCGTCCTCGACTTCGCCGAGGTCCCGGCGCACATGTTCACCTCGATGTTCACCTGCGCGCGCACCGCCGGCTGGTGCGCGCACATCCTCGAGCAGAAGAACACCGGCCGCCTCGTGCGCCCGTCGGCCCGCTACATCGGGCCCGACCCGCGCAAGCCCGAGGAGGTCGAGGGCTTCGACACGATCAAGACGAAGTCCACGACCCAGGTCGCGCCCGCCTGACGAAGGACCCCGTCCCTCTCGCCCCTCGCACGGTCGGGGCGAGCCTCCGGACGGGGCCACGGCCGGGCACCTGCAGTGAGTCCCTTCCTTACCGTTGAGAGGCACGCCCGGATGAGCATCACCATCCCCGCAGAGCTCCTGCCCGCCGACGGCCGGTTCGGCTGCGGTCCGTCCAAGGTGCGCCCCGAGGCGCTGCGCGCCCTGGCCGGCGACGGCGCCGCGGTCATGGGCACCTCTCACCGGCAGGCCCCGGTCAAGAACCTGGTGAAGGAGATCCGCGAGGGCCTCACCCAGCTGTTCGACCTGCCGGACGGGTACGAGGTCGTCCTGGGCAACGGTGGGACGACGGCCTTCTGGGACGCCGCCGCCTTCGGCCTCATCCGCGACCGCGCGGCGTTCGGCACCTACGGCGAGTTCTCCGCGAAGTTCGCCTCGGGCGTCGCGGAGGCGCCGTTCCTGGGCGACCCGGTGATCGCCAAGGGCGAGCCCGGATCGCTCGCCCTGCCCAAGGGCCAGGACGGCATCGACGCCTACGGCTGGGCGCACAACGAGACGTCCACCGGCGTGATGGCTCCCATCGAGCGGCCGCACGGCGCCGACCTCGACGCGCTGGTGCTGGTCGACGCGACCAGCGGCGCCGGTGGCCTCCCGGTCGACATCGAGCAGACCGACGTCTACTACTTCGCCCCGCAGAAGTCCTTCGCCGCGGACGGCGGGCTCTGGGTCGCTCTCATGTCCGGGGACGCCCTGGCGCGCGTGGCCGAGATCAAGGCCTCCGGCCGCTGGATCCCCGGCTTCCTCGACCTGTCGATCGCCGTCGACAACTCGGCCAAGGACCAGACCTACAACACCCCCGCCGTGGCGACGCTGTTCCTGCTGGCCGACCAGATCCGGTGGCTGCTCTCCCTCGGCGGGCTGTCCGGCGCGGTGGCGCGGACCACCGACTCCTCGAACCGGCTGTACGGCTGGGCCGAGAAGACGGAGTACGCCACCCCGTTCGTGGCAGACCCCGCGCACCGTTCCCTCGTCGTCGGGACCATCGACTTCGCCGACTCGGTGGACGCCGCCGCCGTCGCGAAGACGCTGCGGGCCAACGGCGTCGTCGACGTGGAGCCCTACCGCAAGCTCGGCCGCAACCAGCTGCGCGTCGGGATGTTCCCCGCCGTCGACCCCGACGACGTGAGCGCCCTGACCGCCTGCATCGAGCACGTGGTCGAGCGGCTGTAGCCCCGGACCGCGCGCGTGCGCTCCCAGGAGAGGCAGGTACCTTTCCGGGGCGCGATGTCGGAGCCGAACGGGCTCCCCGGCCGGACGTGTCCCTGCCCGGGTCCCGCGGTCGGAGCCTGTCCTCGGCTGGAGGTGTGAGTGGCCCTCGATACCCCCTGGGGTGCCGACGGCGGCGAGCTGTTCGCGGCCGGCGGTGAGGCCGGCCGGATCATGGCCGCCTTCGACTGGGCCCGCACCCCGGTCGGGCCGGTCGAGACCTGGCCGGCCGCCCTGCGCTACGCCGTCCGGACCGTCCTCGTGTCGAAGTTCCCCATGGTGCTGACCTGGGGACCGGACTTCGTCCAGTTCTACAACGACGCCTACGCGCCCTTCATCGGCGCGAAGCACCCCGCCATCGGGGAGGACATCCGGATCACCCTCGCCGAGGGGTGGGACGCGCTCGGCCCACCGATCGCGCACGCGATGACGACGCTCGAGGCGTCCTGGCTGCCCGGTCTGCTCCTCCTGCTCGAGCGTGCCGGGTACCGCGAGGAGACCTACTTCACCGTCTCCCACGCCCCCGCCTTCGGCGACGACGGGCAGGTCGCCGGCATGCACGCGGTGTGCACCGAGATGACCGGGCAGATCCTCGGCGAGCGCCGGCAGCGGCTCCTCCACGACCTGGCCACGGTCGGCGGCCAGCTCGGCGACGAGCGGGAGACGGTGGCCGCGATGTGCCGCGCGCTCGAGGCCGACGCGCTGGACCTGCCCTTCGCCGCGGTGTACCTCTCGGTCCCCGGCGAGGCCCGGTTCGCCCGCGTCGCGGCAGTGGGCTGCGACGCCGCGCTGCTCCCGGAGACGGCCGGCAGCGAGGGCGAGCTGGCCGGGGTCGTCGACGGTCTCGACGTTGCCGGCGGCCCCTTCGGCGACCGGGTCACCGAGGCCGTCGTCCTGCCGCTCACCGCCACGCGGGACGGCGAGCCGCTGGGCCTGCTGCTGGCCGGCCGGAGCCCCAACCTGGCGCTGGACGCCGAGTACCGGTCCTTCTACGAGCTCGTGGCCGGGCAGTTCGCCGGCGTCGTGGTGAACATCCGCGCGTTCGAGGCCGAGCGGCTGCGCGCAGAGTCGCTCGCCGAGCTCGACCGCGCCAAGACCACCTTCTTCTCCGACGTCAGCCACGAGCTGCGCACCCCGCTGACGCTCCTGCTCGGCCCGATCGGCGACGTCCTCGACGACACCGCCGACCCGCTGCCCGAGCCCGTCCAGGAGCAGCTGCAGCTGGCCATGCGCAACGGGCAACGCCTGCAGCGGCTGGTCAACGACCTGCTCGACTTCGCCAGCATCGAGGCCGGCCGGGCCAACCCGGTTCGCGTGGAGACCGACGTCGCGACGTTCACGGCCGAGCTGGCCGGGATCTTCCGCGCCGCCACCGAGCGGGCCGGGCTGCGGCTGACCGTCGACTGCCCGCCGCTGGGCCGGCCGGCCTACGTGGACCCCCGGATGTGGGAGAAGGTCGTCGTCAACCTGCTGGCGAACGCGGTCAAGTACACGTTCGTCGGGGGCATCGTCGTCACCCTGCGCGCCGACGACGACGGGTTCCGGCTGACCGTGACCGACAGCGGCGTCGGGATCGTGGCCGACGAGCTGCCGGAGCTGTTCCAGCGTTTTCACCGGGTGGCCGGCGCGACCGCCCGCACGCGCGAGGGCACCGGCATCGGACTGGCGCTCGTCCACGAGCTGGCCGCACTGCACGGGGGCACCGTGGCCGTCACCAGCCAACCGGGCGTGGGCAGCGCCTTCAGCGTGACCCTCCCCTACGGCGCCCCGGACGTCGCCGAGTCCGGCTCCCGGGCCGTCAGCCCGTCCGATGCCGCCCGGGGTGAGGCGGCGAGCTGGGAGGAGGACACCTCCCGACCCGGCCGGCCGGACTCGGCGGTGCCCGGCGGGGCCGACGTCCTCGTCGTCGACGACAACGCCGACATGCGCGCCTACCTGACCCGCCTGCTGGGGCCGATCTGGACCGTGCGCACGACGGCGAACGGGGAGGAGGCGCTGCGGGCGGTGGCCGAACGCCGGCCGGACATCGTCCTCACCGACGTGATGATGCCTCGGGTCGACGGCTTCGAACTGCTCCGCGCGTTGCGGTCGGACCCCGCGACCCGTCAGATCCCGCTCATCATGCTGACCGCCCGGGCCGGGCAGGAGGCGTCGGTCGAGGGGCTCGAGGCGGGGGCCGACGACTACCTCGCCAAGCCGTTCCGGGCCGACGAGCTGATCGCCCGGGTGCGGGTGGTCCTCGAGCGTGCCGCCGGCCGCCCCGCCGTCCCGGCCGCCGGTCCGGC
>DASQTE010000202.1:0-6337 GCA_035642035.1 Blastococcus sp. | reverse complement strand
GACGGCGAGGTCACCCTCGCCACTCCCGAGGGGGGCTGGACCTTCGTCTCCTCCGGAGGCGGCTGGACCGTCGAGCAGGTGGCGGCCGGGCGGATCGACGGCCCGGCCGTCGAGGGGCCCGCGGATCTGCTGCTCGAGGCCGCCTCCGGGCGGATCAACCCGGTGCCCGCCGTGGCCCGCCGGAAGCTGAAGGTGCACGACGTGGGCGGGCTGCTCCAGCTCGCCCCGATCGTGCAGGCGGTGCCGGGCATCCCCGGCGGCCCGATCCTGCAGCTGGCCGCCCGGACGGTCGGCGGCGCGGGTGGCGTGCTCGGCAAGCTGTTCCGGAGGGGCTAGGCCGGCTCGCGCTCCGGTGCCGGTCGGCGACGCCGCCAGGCGAACGCGCATAGACCGGCCAGCGCGAGGACGGCGACCAGCACCGGCACGACGACGGACGTCGTCACCCGGTCCGCGAGGACGCCGGCCGAGGCGCCGACGCCAACCTGCACCAGGGTGCTGGGGACCAGCCCGAACGCGGTGGAGAGGGCGTAGGGGGCGAGCCGGACGGCGGTGAGCCCCGCGCCGTAGCTCACGGCGACGAACGGGACGACCGGGATCAACCGCCCGAGGAGCAGCGCCCAGCACCCGCGGTCGGCCATCAGCCGGTCCACGCCCGCCATCTGCCGGCCGGCGAGGCGCGCGACGGCCGGCCGGCCGAGCGAGCGGCTCAGGCCGAAGGCGGCGAGCCCGCCCAGCAATCCGCCGGCGAGCGCCACGGCGACCCCCGCCTGGAACCCGGCGACGACGCCGAGCAGCACCGAGACGGCCGACCGCGGGACCGGCGCGAGCAGGACCACCGCGACGCCGAGGACGATCCCGGCCCACGCCCAGGGCCCGGCGCCGTCCACCCAGCTCCGGACGGTGCCGACGGCGGGCAGCTCGACGGTGAATGCGAGCAGCAGCCCGGCGAGGACCAGGACGCCGAGGACGGCGGCCCGCAGCCAGGTGCTGTCGACCGCCGTCCTCACCGCCCCATCCTCACCCGGGAGGGCAGGGCTGGTCAGCAACCCCCGCCGAGCGAGATGCCCCGCGCGGTCAGCCACGGCACCGGGTTGACGCGGTTGGCGTAGAGCCCGCCGGTGTGCGTCTCGAAGTGCAGGTGCGGGCCGGTCGACTGGCCCTTGTTGCCGACCTCGGCGATCTGCTGGCCGGCGGTCACGACCTCCCCGGCGGACACGAACATCTGGTTCACGTGCCCGTAGAGGGTGATCGTGCCGTCGCCGTGCTTCACCGCGACGGCCAGGCCGAAGCCGCTGGCCGGACCGGCCTGCAGCACGACCCCGTCCTCGGGGGTGAACACCGGCGTGCCGATGGGGGCCGCGATGTCGATGCCGGCGTGCAGGGTGCCCCACCGGGCGCCGTAGCAGGAGGTGACGCGGCCGGTGGTCGGCGCGACGGCGCCGCCCGCGGACGTCAGCGTCGGCACGGCCGCGGCCGCGGCCGAGGCCGCCTGCTGCTGCGACCACGCGGCCTCGGCGTCCTCCTCGCCCTGGATCGTGAGCAGCCGGATCTCCGCCTCGCGCAGTTGGGCGTCGAGCGCGGCCTTCTCGGCGGTGACGGCGTCGAAGGTGCCCTGGGCTGCGGCCAGCTGCTCGTTGGCTGCGGCCTCCTTCTCCGCAGCGGTGTGCGCGAGCTGATCGCGCTCCTCCACGGCGGCGCGGGCGGCCTGGTCGGCGCTGGCCACCCGGGACTCGGCCACCTCCAGCTGCTCGAGCACCGCGGTGCGCTCCTCGCCGAGCACCTCGAGGGTGGCGGCCTGCTGGAGGACCTCGGTCGGGCTGTCGGCGTCGAGCAGGATGGCGACGTCGCCGAAGTTGTCGTCCCCGCCCATGTAGGCCTCCCGGCCGATGGCCGAGACGTCGTCGCGCGTGGTCTCGACGGCGCCGCGCGCCTCGGCCAGCTGCGTCGCGGTCGTGTTGGCCTCCTGCTGCGCGGCGGCGAGCGCGGCCTGGGCGGCCAGAGCCTCACCGCTGGCGGCCTCGGCCTCGATCGTCAGTCGCTGCAGCGTCTGCTCCGCCTCGGTGACGCGGGCGGAGATGGCGGCGACCTCGGCCTTGACGGCGTCGTGCTCGCTCTGCGCCTCCGACGCGCGGTTGCTGGGTGCGGCGTGGGCGGTCGCCGTCGTGAGGAGCGCGGCCGCCAGGGCACCGGCGACGAGGGTGGCTCGACGGGCGCGACGTCGGGGAGGACGCGGGCGGTGCGGCTGGGCGGGAGCTGCCTGTGCGGTGTCGTGCAGGGTCGCCAAAGCGACACTTCTCCTGTTCTTCGCGTCCGCCTACCGAGTTAGCTGACGGGTTCGGGCCGGAAGCGCCCTACTCACCCGCGTCCCCGAGACGCGGGCGTGATTCACCCCAGTACTGCGGTGGTTCCCCGGTCCGCGCGGCCATCCGGCCGGCGCAGTTCGGCGGGACCCGTCCGAGCACCCGATCCAGCCGGTTCCGGTTCCGGTTCGCACAGGTTCCGCTGTGACCGTCGGGCCATGCCTCGACGAGCCGCGCTCCCCCACCGGGTCCGCCGCGCGGTGCTCGACGCGGACGACACCGCGACCCTGCTCGGTTGGATGCGGTCGGCCACCGACACCCCTGCCGACGGCTTCGACCAGACGTTCGGCCTGCTCCCCGGGAGGGCAGGGAACGGCGTCGCGGCCAAGCAGGGCTGGATGGACGGCGCCGGCGACGGACGCCGGGTGCACTCCGCCGGGGTGTTCGCGGACGGCACGGTCGTGGTGCTCCTCGGCGAGTTCCCCCGGTCCACGTCGTGGGCGGATGCGAGGGCCGCCCTCGACGCGGCCGCGGCCGCCGTCGTCGCCTGACCTTGCGGCCGGGGCGGTCGGCGATCTGGCAGGCTGGAGCCGTCGGGGCGGTAGCTCAGCCGGTCAGAGCATGGGACTCATAATCCCTGGGTCGTGGGTTCGAGCCCCACCCGCCCCACCGCCAGGCAAAACAATGGGACTCAGTCCCGCACCTTCCCCCACGAGCTGCCTACGAGTCCTCGGCCTTGGCCTCGCGACGGTGCCAGCGGCTCCGCATGGTCACCGTCGTTCCGTGCGGACGCGTCGTGACAGTGGTATTGACCAAGGCCCTCATCATCGCCAGGCCGCGGCCTCGGTACGAAGGGGACGTCGGCTGCTGCCATCCTCCGTGGTCCTGCACGACAACGGTTACTTCTTCGTCGTCGACGTCGCTGGAGACCTCGAAGAAGGGCTCCGTCGGCTGCTGCGCGTGCTCCACCGCGTTGTTGGCTGCCTCACTGGCCGCCAGGAGCAGGTCCTCGGTTTCGTCGTAGGACAACGCTGTCTTGTTTCGGAGGAAGCCCCGCAGCCGCTGGCGCATCGTGCGCACCGAACTCAGAACGGAAGGAAAGCGCCAATTGTCGCGTCGGCCGTCCTGGGATGGCTCCGCGCTGACCGAGGCTTCGGCCCGCGGGGAATCCCCTGGCGGCTCGTCCCCCACGGTGCGCTCGTCAGCAGTTATCGCGCTGACCCAAGCGGGATTGCTGTGCGCCATCATGGCCGTCCTCCCAGGAACGTTGAGGTCGACGCGGCACCAAATGTAACGACTGGTTCCGATACTGGCAGGATCTACCCCGCCCCCCTGACGGGAAAACAGGTGAGGCACCCGTCCGCCTGCTCTACGGCCGCCTCCGGGGCACCTTCCGGCCTTGATGTGACGCCCCTTGCTGTCTGTCGATCTTCGGGCCCAACGTCGAGATGGTCGTACCGCGGTGTCCTCGCGCAACGCCTGGACCCTCGCCGACGGCGTGGGTGTCCTTCTGAACGGTCCCGCGCTTGAGGGGCAGACCCCCGACTCGCCGACTGACGAAGCCCCCTGCCGGATCGCCACGACGGATGGGTTGTCGTCCTCCTTGCCCGACGGAGCCGCTGGCCGGCGAACAGCAGGGGAGTCGACCTCCCACGCTCGTCGATGAGCTGCGCTTCTGCAGGTCGGCAGAGGGTTCAGCCCCTGAGTGCTCATGATCCCTGGGCCGTCAGTTCGAGCGTCACCCGCCCCACCGGCTCTGACCAGGGCTTTCACCGTCGCGGCCAGCCCCCGGGGGTCCGCGAGAGTGCGCGGTGGCACTCAGTGGGCGCGAGGGCGTCGCCGGCCGACGCCGCGCCCGTCGCTCATCCGGCCCGGGTGATCCTCCGGCGGCCCGGCCGGGCGACAGTCGCGACATGCATCGTTTCGTCGCGGCGTGCTTCCTGGCCCTGCTCGCCGGCGGCACGGCGGCCGGCTGTTCACAGAGCGACGACCCGTCGTCGTCCGCGGCCTCGTCGTCCTCCGCCTCGTCCTCGTCGTCCGCGGGCTCGTCGTCCGCCTCCGCGTCCACGGCGGGGGTGTGCTCCTCGGTCAGCGAGCTGGAGACCTCCGTGGCCACGTTGAGGGCCACACCTGTGGTGCAGGACGGCGTCAGCGCCGTCCAAGATGCCTTTGCGACGGTGCAGTCCGACGTTGCCCAGGTCGTCCAGGACGCGCAGTCCGAGTACGCGACGCAGTCCGCGGGCCTGACCGCGGACGTGGCGGCCGTGCAGACGGCGATCAGTGCGGCACAGGCCAGTCCCTCGGGCGCCACGCTGGACGCCGTCGCAAGCTCGATCCGCACCCTCGCGGACGACGTGACCTCGTTCGTGGACGACGTCACCCCGTCCTGCTGAGGCCGGCCGCCCCTTGGGTCACGGCGTCCGGGTCTCCTGCTGGTCGAGCACGCGGCGATGCCGTGCCACCCGCCGGCGCAGATCCGCCGCGGGGACGGGCGTCAGGTCGGCGGATTGCGCGGTCTCCCGGGTGGCGTCCGCCACGATGACGTCGGCCTGCTCGGCGACTGCGGCCCAGCGGACCGTGTCGTCGGCCAGCACACCGGCAGCGCGCGTGACCTCATGGAGGAGCTGCTCCGCGTCGCCTCACCGCTCGGGCTCTACGCCGAGGAGTTCGATGTCGACACCGGCCGACATCTCGGGAAGTCCCCAGGCGTTCTCCCACCTCGCGTTAATCGAGGCGGCGGCGCGGATCATCTTCACCGAGCTCCGCGACGGACTCTCCTGACCGAGGTGCGCGAGCTCAACCCGGGGGCCGCTCCGGTTGGACGGCGCTGACCTCGCCCTGCTGCCGCGTGTGCCGGCGGTGGATCGCCACAGCCGCGGCCGGGCACATCAAAACTGAGAGCACGCCCGCCCCGACCAGGGCGGCCGCGTTCTCCGGCAGCATGACCCCCGTCGCCAGGCCGATCGCGCTGAGCGCCACCAGCAGCGGGAGCGCCGTGGCGGTCAGGAACACCATCTCCACCCGCTGCGGGAGCGGCAGAGCCGTCCGGTACAACGGCAGGGCAGGCAGCCCGCGGACGACGAGCATCAGGACGAAGAACAGGACGAGCCGGCCGGGTGCCTCCGCGATCGAACGCAGGTCGAGCCCCATCCCGGACGCCACGAAGAACACCGGGATGAAGAAGCCGTAGCCGACGGCGTCCAGCTTCCCCTCCAGCACGTGGACGTCCGCGGGTGCCCACCGGCGGAGCACGACTCCGGCGAGGAACGCTCCGAGGACCACGTCGAGGCCGAAGTCGTTGGCCACGACCAGCAGGAGCAGCAGCAGGGCGAGCGTCCAGCGCAGCGTGGTCTGCGCGGTGGCGTTCTCGCCCTCCCGGACGATCCGGGCGACCCGTGCGGGCACCAATCGGGGCGCCAGGCTGAGCAGCAGCGCGAGGACGCCGACTGCGCACAGCGAGATCAGCCCGAGGAAGCTGCCGTTCGCGCCGAGGAAGATCGCGATCGCCACGACCGGCAGGAACTCACCGACCGCCCCCGCCGCGAGGACGTAGCGGCCGAACGCACCACCGAGCATGTCGTTGTCGCGCAGGATGGGGAGCAGGGTGCCCAGGGCTGTGGTCGTCAGGGCGAGCGCCACAGGGACGAAGGCGCGCACGAGACCGACGACCTCGAGCAGTCCGACGACGGCCAGGGCGAGGACGGCCGTCACGGTCCAGCCGACCAGGGCGAGCCGTCCGGCTCGCTGCCGGAAGAGGGTCAGGTCCAGCTCGTAGCCCGCCAGCAGGAACAGGAAGCCGAGACCCACGTTGGCCAGCAGCTCGACGCTCGCCGGATCCGCCCAGTCGAGGACCTGGGGCCCGATGACGATGCCGCCGATGAGCAGGACGACGACCTGGGGCACCCGTAGCCGGGCCAGCAGTCCGACGACGAGGGGCGCCAGCGCTGAGACCAGCGCGACCACGAAGAGGCTGCTGAGTGCCTCGCCGAGATCCTCCGCAGACATCGGCGTCAGCCCGTCCTGCGCCGGTCCGGCCG
>DASQTE010000201.1:0-7485 GCA_035642035.1 Blastococcus sp. | reverse complement strand
ATGCTCAGGGAGACCACCGCAGCCTTCGCCGCGCCGTAGACGTGCGGGCCGAGGCCGCCCTGGAGGCCGCCGATGCTCGTGGTGCTGAGGATGACGCCCGACCTCTGGGGCTTCATCACCCGGGCCGCGTGCTTCATGCCGAGGAACACCGACCGCAGCAGCACCGCCATCGTGAACTCGTACTCCTCGAGCGGGATCTCGTCGATCCCGCCGTGGGCCCCCACGATGCCGGCGTTGTTGAACATGCAGTCCAGCCGGCCGTGCTCCCGGACGGCGGTGTCGACGAGGCCGGCGACGTCCGGTTCCCTCGTCACGTCGCAGTGGACGTAGCGCCCGCCGATCTCCTCCGCGAGCCCCTGCCCGCGGTCGTCCTGGATGTCGGCCACCAGCACCGTGGCGCCTTCCGCAGCCATCAGCCGGGCCGTTGCCTCGCCGAGCCCGCTGGCCCCGCCGGTGACCGCGACGACCTTCCCGCCCACCCGTCCGCTCACGACTAGCTCCCTGCTGCTCGACTATCTTGTCAGCGCCTACAGTAACCAGACGCCGGGTCGGAGCCCAGGGGAAACCGTCGGGTCAGCGGGCCGTCACCGCGGGGTTGCCGTCGGTCCACCAGCGGTCCAGGCGACGCTCCCGGATGCGCCAGCCGTCCTCCGAGCGGGCGAACCGGTCGACGTAGCGGCCCGCGATCACGTACTTCTCGCCGCCGGGGACGCCCTCGCGGACGTGCTGAGCGTGCAGGTAGCAGGAGGACGACGCCTCCTCGCCCTGCACGTCGACGACGAACGTGCCGACCAGGTGCTGGGTGCGCGACAGCGGGGTCACCGCCGTCCGGATCGTCTCGACGATCTCCTCGGCCCCCTGCAGCGTCCGGTCGCTGTGGTAGATGCCCACGGCGTGGGGGAGGAAGCAGGAGCGCAGCCGCGCCCAGTCGCGGTCGTCGATCGCGGTGGCGTAGCGGACGCAGACGTCGATGATCGACCGCTCGTCGAGCAGCCGCTGCAGGAACGGGTCCACGGGGATCGTGTCCTCCCTCCGGAACGGAGAACCCTGCTCCGTCGGACCGCATCCTGGCAGACCGACCCCCGGGTCGGGCTGCGCGCGTTCCGCGGCCGGCCTTGACCCGGTCCGGCCGACCCGCGATCCTGACCGCCCCTCCGCGACGGAGAAGTGATGGCCCAGCCGACGATGACGCCCGAGGCGCTCGAGCGCTTCCTCAGCTCGGTCGAGCCCGGCCGGCGCGCCTCGGTGACGGCCTTCCGGGCCATCACCGGCGGCTACAGCCGGCTGAGCGTGGTCGCCGACGTGCGATGGGACCACGGCGGGACCGAGCGCCTGGTGCTGCGCGGCGATCCGCCCCCGGGCGACGGGGTCTTCGTCAGCGATCGCGACGCGGAGTGGCTGATGCTGGGCGCGCTGTCCCGCGCCGGGTCGATCCCGGTCGCGCGACCGCGCTGGTACGACGCCACCGGCGAGTTCTTCGGCACCAAGTGCATCGTCTTCGACCACGTCGCGGGGCGATCGCTCCAGGACGTGCTGCGCGGCGCGGAGGACGCCACGGCACCCGGCCGGATGTTCGTGGACACGATCGCGCAGGTCCACGGCACGCCCCTCGACGCGCTCGGGGCGGCCGCGGAGCAGCCGTCGAGCTGGGACGACTACGTCGACGGAGTCCTCGACGTCTACCGCGCGGTCGACCGCGAGGTCGCCGACAGCAGCCCCGTCCTGCGCTACGCCAGCGCGGTCCTCGTCCGGCACCGGCCGCCGCCGGTGCCCTTCACGCTGGTGCACGGCGACTGCCAGCCGTCGAACGTGCTGGTGACGGAGTCCGGGGAGCACGTCGTGATCGACTGGGAGTTCGCCCGGATCGGCGATCCCCGCGAGGACCTCGGGTACTACACCCAGATCCCGATGCAGCCCAACGTCTACCACCACGACCCGCAGGCCTTCCTGGCCCGCTACCGGGAGCGGACCGGCCTCACCGAGGAACAGGTCAACCCCGGCACGGTCGAGTACTTCCTCGTGATCGGGATGGCCCACCTGCTCGCGCAGATCCTCCGCGCGCTGGACGCCGTCTCGCGGGGGAGCACCCGGGGGGTCCTGGCGACCTACCTGGTCAACGCGGTCACCCATCAGTACGGCCTCTACCTCGGCATCTGCCGGCGGGTGGCGGCGTGATCAGCCGGCCGACGACCGAGCAGGTCCTGCTCGACTGCTGCCGCGTGCTGGAGGACGACGTCCTCCCGGGGGTGACCGACGAGACCACGCAGGTGCGCCTGGTGATGCTGGGCAAGGTGCTGCGCAACGCCGCGATCCGGGCCGCGCACGAGGTCGCCTGGATGCGCGAGGAGACCGCTGCCATCGAGGGGTACGCCCGGGCCGTCGCCGCCACGGTCGGTCCGGACGGGCTGCGCACCGCCCAGGACGCGCTGGCCGCCGGCCCGCACGCCAGCCTGCACCTCGCCGACGTCGTCGAGGTCTACGTCCGCGCCTCGGACCTGCTGTCGCTCGCCCTGGAGGCGGCGCTCGCCGACGGACGCGACGAGCTCGTCCGCGAGGGAGAGGCACTGCTGTCTGCCCGCCTCGCGCACGAGGACGAGGTCGTCGGGGGATGGGATGCCGCCGGGCGCTGACCACCGGGAGGACTCATGGCGCGGCTGACCGTCGGCCTGCCCAACTACGGGACCTACCTCGGCGCGCAGGAGTGGCGGTCGCTGCTCGACCTCGCCGTGACCGCGGAGCGGTCGGGGGTGGACGGCGTCTCCGTCGTCGACCACGTCGTGATGGGGTCGGACGTCGGGCGCTACCCCTACGGCCGCTTCCCGGGTGGCCCGGAGGCGCCGTGGCTGGAGCCGCTGACGGTGCTGGCCGCGATCAGCGGCGTGACCGCTCGCGTCGAGCTGGCCACCGCGGTCCTCGTCTCGCCGCTGCGACCGGCCGCCCTGCTGGCGAAGACGGCGGCCACCCTGGACCAGCTCAGCGGTGGGCGTCTGGTCCTGGGCGTGGGCACCGGCTGGCAGGAGGAGGAGTACCGCGCGCTCGGCGTGGACTGGGAGCGGCGCGGCCAGCTGCTCGACGACCAGCTGGCCGCCTGCCACGCGCTGTGGACCGGAGGTCCGGTGGACGTCGACACGACGACGGTGCGGTTCCAGGGCATCCACTGCCGGCCGCGCCCGGTCGGAGAGGGCGGGGTGCCGTTCTGGATCGGCGGCAAGCTGACCGACCGCAACCTCGACCGGGTCGTGCGGTGGGGGAGCGGCTGGATCCCCGCACCGGTGGACGGGCCGGACGAGGTGGCCATCGGGGTGCGGCGGCTGCGGGCCGCGCTGACGGAGGCGGGGCGGGACCCCGCGTCGGTGCGGGTCCGGGTGACGCCGCAGGCGGTCCGGGACGGGGAGGGCACCGTCGACGTCGCCGCCTCGCTGGCCGCGGGGGAGCGGCTCGTCGCGGCCGGCGGCACCGACCTGTTCGTGTCGCTGATGGGCTGGTGCCCGGACGCCGGGCGTGCTCCGGCGTTCCTCGAGGAGCTGGCCGCCGCCCATCACCGATCCGGGTGAGCGGCGGCACCCTCAGGCGCCGTCGGGTCGAGCCGAGTACCCGGCCACCCGCCCGGCGCTGTCGAAGCGGAACCAGCTGACGCCCTGGGCGCCCAGCGGCAGCCGGTCGGGAGCGTCGGTGCCGAGCGCCACGTGCACCTTCTGCGTGCTCCACTTCGACACGTCCAGGCACAGCTCGGCGAGCTCGTCGGGTGCCAGCACGGCCCGCGTGGCAGCGGCGACCGCGGGCGACAGGCTCGAGGGCATCGTGATCAGCGCGTCGGTGACCCGGAGGGCGGCCTTGGTGCGCTCGTCCAGGTCGCTGGTCTCGTAGCGGTCGACGGCGGCGGTGAGGGCGTCGTCGGCACCGGCGTCGCGGGCGTCGGCCATGCGCAGGGTCTGGCAGATCCGGCAGTTGTGCGTGCGCGCGCAGCGCAGCCGGACGAGCTCGGTCAGCACCGGGTCGAGCGCCTGGCCGCGGACGACGGCGTCCTGGTACTCGGCCAGCGCCTCGCGCAGCGCGGCGGAGGCGTCCCCGGGCCGGTCGGTGGGCCGGGCGTCCGCCGCGACGACGGGACCGTCGAAGAGCCGGGTGGACACCAGCTCCAGCCGCAGCGCGTACTCGACCAGGAACAGCGCCCGGACGACGTCGGTGGCCGCGTCCCCGCCGAGGTGCCCGCGCAGGGCCTCGCGCTCGGCGTCGCCGATGCCGGAGACGTCGATGGCGAACTGCTCGGCGAACTCCAGGCACCCGGCGACGGTCGGGTCGGCGGCGCCGATCCGCCGTCCGTCCGGGTGGCCGAGCACGGCGGCCGCACGGGTGCGCAGCGCGTCGAGCAGCTCCGGGTCGACGGCGTCCCAGGCCCGGGCGCAGGCGACGTCCAGCCGGTCGGTGGCCTCGGGGCGCAGGGCGCGCAGCGGCGCGGCCAGCCCCACGGGCCGGGGCGTCACCACACCGGTGGCAGGGTCGGGTGGGCGTCGGTCCCGATGCCCGCGGCCCGTTCCTGGATCACCGGCCGGTAGCCGGCGTGGGTCAGGATCCAGAAGCGCCGGGCGCGGACGGCATCCAGGACCTGGCCGGCGGCCTCCTCGGCGGTCAACGTCGCTTGCACCCCCGCGACCGTACGCGGACCGCTCGACTCCGCGGTCTCGCCCAGCGAGGCCGGCCGGTTGCGCGCGCTGTCGGTGATCCTGGTCGCGACGAACCCGGGGCAGAAGACCGAGACGCCGATGTCGGCCCCTTCGGCGTCGAGGTCGTGCTGCAGCGACTCCGAGAGCGCGACCACACCCGACTTCGCCGTCGAGTAGGCGGCCAGCCTGGGCATCGGCAGCAGTCCGGTCATGGACGCGGTGTTCACCACGTGGCCGGCCCCGCCCTGCGCCAGCATCCTCGGGACGAATGCCCGGATCCCGTGGATGACGCTCCACAGGTCGACGCCGAGCACCCATCGCCAGTCGTCGAGGGTCAGCGCCCACGCGCGTGCGCTCTTCACGACGCCGGCGTTGTTGCACAGCAGGTGGACGGCGCCGAACCGGGCGAAGGACTCCTCCGCGAGGCGCTCGACGTCGCCGGGCTCGGAGACGTCGGCGACGACCGCGTGGACCTCGGAGCCGGCGTCGGCGAGGGTGCTCGCCACGTCGTCGAGGCCGGCCCGGTCGATGTCAGACAGCACCACCCGCATCCCCTCGGCGGCGAACCGCTCGGCCATCGCGCGGCCGAGCCCGCTCGCCGCGCCGGTGACGACCGCGACACGGTCACGGAGGTCATCCACGAGAGGGGTCCAGGATCCGGTGGACGATGTCGTCGGGTGAGCGGAGCCCCCGGACGTAGCCGTCGGCGGAGGAGCCGTGGTCGTCGGTGCCGTCCGGCCAGTAGCAGGCGCGCGCGGCCTCGAAGTCGAACCGGTCGACGCCCCGCGAGCAGGTGGCGAGCACGCGCTGGTCCGCGCGCTCGGCGAGCAGGGCGTCGAGGTCGGCGCTCATGCGTTCCCGCCCCCGGCAGCGGAGGGCAAGCGGGGATCGACCAGGACCTTGACGTCCTGCGTCGGCCCGGCCGACAGACCCCGCAACGTCACCTCCAGGTCGTCGAGCCCGACCGTGCGGCTGTGCAACGGTGCCGCCGCGACCCGGCCGTCGGCGAGGAACGCCATGCTGCGCCGGAAGTCGTCGTGGGTGAAGGCGTTCGAGGCGACCAACGAGAGCTCCTTGGCGAGCCACCGCGCGCCGTTGATCGTGGCCGGCTGCGCCAGGAAGCTGATCAGCCCCACCAGTCCGCCGGTCCGTGCCAGATCGGCGGCGGTCTGCAGGAGGGCCGGCACCCCCGAGCACTCGAGGACGACGTCCGCACCCAGGCCGCGGGTGTGCTCCTGCACGGCATCGGCCGCCTGGTCCGGGGCCACCGCGACGGACGAGCCCAGCTCCAGGGCCAGTGCCCGCCGCGCCTCCGCGGGCTCGATGACGAGCAGCGTCCCGGCCCCCGCGGCGCGGGCGAACTGCATCGCCAGCAGCCCGATCGGACCGGCCCCCTGCACCACCACGGTGTCGCCCGGGGCGATCCGGGAGCGGCGCACGCCGTGGAAGGCGACGGTCGCCGGTTCGACCTGCGCGGCCTCCTCGTCGCTGAGGTCGGGGTGGGCCCGGAGGACCCGGCCCCCCTCGACCGTGATGCTCGGGGCGAAGCCGCCGTGGGGCGGGGCGAGCGCGTTCCTCCCCCGAGCGGCGGAGGAGACGGTCCGGCAGTACTCGCCGAGCCCCCCGACGCACTCCGGGCAGCGACCGCACGGCGGCGGCACCGCGACGACGACCCGGTCGCCCTCGGCCACGTGCCCGACGCCCGACCCGAGGTCGGTGACGGTGCCGACCCACTCGTGGCCGCAGACGGCGGGGCTGTGCAGGTGCCCGGTCGTGAAGGAGGCGATGTCGGTCCCGCAGATGCCGCAGAGCGAGATGTCCACCCTGACGCACCCCGGCTGCGGAGGCGCCGCCGCGAAGGGGCGGAACTCCAGCGTCTCCTTGCCGGTGATGAGGCCGGCGGTCACGTCACCCATGAGCGTCTCCTGCTGTGGTGGGCGTCCCGGCGGCGCGCGCCGCGGACGAGCCGGCGACGCGGCCGAAGACCACGCAGTTGGCGTAGGAGTTGCCGCTGCCGACGTAGGCGGGCCCGATGACGCCGCCGGTGCACTCCCCGGCGGCGAACAGGCCGGGCACCGGGGCGCCGGTCGCGGTCAGCACCCGGGCGTCCCGGTCGATGCGGGGGCCGCAGGCGGTGAAGCAGACCGTCGCGGGCCGGATCTCGGCGCCGTAGAAGGGCGGGACCGCGATCGGCTCCAGGAACTTCGGGTCCTTGAGGTAGTCGGGGTCCTCGCCGGCGGCGACCTGCGCGTTGTGCCGCGCGACCGTGCCCTCGAAGGGCTCGACGGGCAGCCCGAGCGCCGCGGCCAGCCCGGCGACGCTGTCGGACCGGCGCACCTTCCCGGCCTGCACCATCTGCTCGACGACGTCGGCGTTCCAGTGCGGGCTCTGCTTCTTCGTCGAGCCGGGCACCAGCTGCTTGTAGCGGGCCACCCCGGCTGCCGTCGCGGCCTGCAGCGCGGCGGAGTCGAAGACGGCGAAGGCGACGTCCCCCTGGGCGCGCAGCAGTCCGTCGGTGATGCCGTAGGGCGCGGTCTCGTCGAAGAACCGCCGGCCCTCCCGGTTGACGATCACGATCCAGCCGGGCAGGTACGCCTCGTAGATCGGCGCGAAGTTCGCGTGCAGCAGCCGCAGCCCGCGGTCGTGGCCGAGGACCTGCGCCCCCACCTGGTCGGCGAGGTCGAGCGCGTCCCCGCGCGAGCCGGGCGCCCCGATGTACCAGGTCCACCCGGTCGCCGCGGCCGACGGGTAGTGGGCGGCGAGCCGGGCGGGGTCGTTGCCGAAGCCGCCGGTCGCCAGCACCACAGCGCCGGCGGTGATC
>DASQTE010000200.1:0-4505 GCA_035642035.1 Blastococcus sp. | reverse complement strand
GGTCCTGACCGGCCTGGCGCGCGCCGACCGGTGGCCCGAGCTCCGCCCGCGCGGGGTGACCGCCGTGCTGGAGGAGGCGCGCCGGCTCGTGGAGACGACGGTGGTGGACTGCGGCTTCAACCTGGAGGACGACGAGGAGCTGTCCTTCGACACGGCCGCGCCCCGACGCAACGGCGCGACCCTCGCGGTGCTGGAGGAGGCCGACACGGTGCTGTGCGTCAGCGGCGCCGATCCGGTCGCCCTGCAGCGGAGCATCCGCGCGCTGGGGGAGCTCCGTGACGTGCTGCCGGAGGTCGAGCCGGTGCTGGTCGTCAACCAGGTGCGCCGCGGGCCGGTGCCGGGCGATGCGCGACGGGAGATCGGGGAGGCGCTGGAGCGGTTCGCCGGCCGGCCGGTCCGGTTCTTCCTGTCCGCCGACCGCCGCGCCACCGACGCGGCCCTGGCGTCGGGGCGCACGCTGGCCGAGGTGGCCGCCGGGTCCCCGCTCCGTGTGGAGCTGCGTGCGCTGGCGGCCGCTGTTGCGGACGTCACTCTCCCGGCGGGGCGCCGACGGGGGCTGCGCCGTGCCCCCGTGGCGGGATGACCGCCGAGGTGTGCGCCGTCGCGAGCGCGACGTAGCGTGAGCCCCCGATCCCGAGGAGACCGATGGTCGAGCGGCTGACGACACTGGACGCGTCCTTCCTCTATCTCGAGGAACCGGACACCCCGATGCACGTCGGTGGTGTGCTCATCCTCCAGAGACCCGCCGGGGGCGTCGAGGCGCTGGCCGACCTCGTGCAGGCGCGACTGCCCCTCGTACCTCGATACCGCCAGCGGGTGGCCGAGGTTCCCGGCCACCTCGCCAACCCGGTGTGGGTGGACGACCCGGACTTCGACATCACCTACCACGTCCGCCGCTCCGGGCTGCCGCGGCCGGGGACCGAGGCGCAGCTGCTGGACCTCGTGTCCCGCCTGAACTCCCGGCCCCTCGACCGCCGGCGCCCGCTGTGGGAGGCGTACCTCGTCGAGGGGCTCTCGGACAACCGGGTCGCGGTGGTCACCAAGACCCATCCCGCCTTGGTCGACGGCCTGAGCGCGCTCGACATCGGGCAGGTGCTGCTGGACGTCGACCCCGACGCGCCGACACCTGCGCCCGAAGAGTGGCGTCCGCAGCGTCCGCCGAACGGCGCGACCCTCGTGTGGGAGGCGCTGGACGAGTACGCGCGCCGCCCCTCGGCGGTGGTGGACACCGTGCGCGGGGCGGTCACCGACGTCCGGTCGACGGCCGCCCGGCTCACCGGTGTCGCGGGCGGCCTGCTACGCACCGCGCGGAAGGCCGTCATGCCCGCCCCGAACAGCCCGCTCAACGCATCGGTGGGCCGGCAGCGCCGGGTCGCGGTCGCGCGGGCGGGCCTCGACGACCTGAAGAAGATCCGCAAGGCGCACGGCGGCACCGTGAACGACGTCCTGCTGACGGTGGTGACCGGCGCGCTCCGCGAGTGGCTGCTGTCCCGTGGGGAGCCGGTCGTGGCGGGTACCTCGGTGCGCGCCCTGGTGCCGGTGTCGATGCAGGACGAGGACGCGGCTCCGGGCAACCGGGTGTCCTCCTACCTGGTCGACCTGCCGGTGGGTGAGCCCAATCCCCGGGTCCGGCTGACCCGGCTCAGCTACGCGATGCGCGGGATCGCCCTGCACGGTCAGTCCGTGGGTGCCGACAGCCTGATCGCGCTGACCGGATTCGCCCCGCCGACGCTGCACGCCCTGGGTGCCCGCGCGGCTCGCGGGCTGTCCCGCCGGCTGTTCAACGTGGTCGTCACCAACGTGCCCGGCCCGCAGATGCCGCTGTACGCGGCCGGCAGCCGGATGCTGGAGGTCTTCCCCGTGGTTCCGCTCGCCCGCGGGCAGGGCCTCTCCATCGGGATGACCAGCTACGACGGCTGCGTCTACTTCGGCTTCAACGCCGACCGCGACGGGGTCGGCGACGTCGACGTGCTGGCCGACCTGGTCGAGCAGGAGGTCGCTGAGCTGGTCGAGACCGCGGGCTGACAGCGCGTCCGGGATACGGTTCCGCTTTCGACGGAGGGAGCCACCCGGGTGCGCGTGTACCTGCCTGCCACCACCACGGTCCTGCGGACCCTGGTCGACGAGGGCACCCTGCCCGGGCCCCACACGGCGTTCGCCGTGACGCCCCAGCTGCGGCAGTTCTACGAGCTCAGCGATGACCGGACCGACGTCGAGGAGCTCGAGTACGCCGCGCTGCTCGGTGCGGCCAGGGCCAGCCTGCGGCTGATCGACGTCGACCCCACGGCCGCCCGACGGCGCGTGGTCGTCGCGGTGGACGTGCCCGACGACTCGGTCGACCCGATCGACGATCCCGACACCGACCGCGGCGCCGTCCGGGTCGAGAGCGGCGTCCGGGTGCGCGACGTCGCCAGTGCCCACATCGACGGCGCGGACGCGGAGGACGACGTCCGCGCGGCGGTGAACGTCGTGCTGGAGGCCGACCTCGGCAGCGAAGACGCTCAGTTCGTCGTCGACCAGGCCGAGGGTCACGAGCTTGCCTGGTACGCCAGCCAGGAGATGGGATCGGCGCTCGAACTGCTCTGACGGCCCGTCACTGGCCGGTCGGACGCGGATGGCGGCTCGCGGCGGGCCACCTGGACCCGCTGCAGGGAGGCTCCGGTGACCAGCCAGCCGCTGCCCGGGCGATGGGGGACCGGCGTGCGAGGCAGCCGGACACCCAGGACGTCGGCGTCGCCTGGCCCCGGGCACAGCAGCAGTCCCGCGCGGCTGCGGCGCAACGCGGCCACCGCCCCCTGGTAGTGCGCGGACAGCTGGCCGGCATGCGCAGCGGCGACGAGAGCCACGCCCGACGAACGGCCCATCGCCGGGAAACGGGTGAGGGCGGTGACGTCCGCTGGGGAGCCGGCGTCATCGGCGAAGACGACGCCTGGGCGGCCGCCGAGGCCGTCGAGCCAGGCCGTCACCCCGGACTCGTCGGCCGGGTTCACGCGGAGGAACTCGGGGAGCGGACCGATCGCGCCGGCGGCCTCCCAGGGCGGGCGGCCGACGACGAGGACCGTCGCACCCAGGGCGTGCACGTGCTGGGCGAACGCGGTCAGTGCCGTGGAGCGACCGCTGCCGGGTGGTCCGGTGACCAGCAGCCCTCCGGTGCGGAGCAGATCGACGTACAGCGGCGCCGCCTCGTCGCCTCCTGGACCCACCGGGAGCAGGAGGCTCCCTCCGGCGGCGAGCGCCGCCTCCGGGCCGCTTTCCGGCAGCGGCAGCCGGGGGTCGGCGGGCAGTTCGACGATGCGGAGTGGCCCGGGGAGCTGGGAGGTCCCCGCCGGTAGTGCCGGGATCGGCCGAGGAAGTGCGATCTGGCATTCCCGGGCGTCCTCCCCGACCAGTGCACGGCCCGGAGGCCGGTGGCCCGGGACGCTCCGCGGCGAGATGCCGGCGACGGCGTAGTCCGCGCTGTCGGGCAGGGGGAGGACCAGCCGCTGGCGTGCGACGGCCGCGAGTCGCCCGCCCGGGACGGCGCGGTCCGCGGTGGCCACGCAGGTGAGCCCGGCGGCCGCGCCGTCGCGCATGAGCCGGAGCAGGTTGGCCGAGCCCCGGCCCGGATCGCTCTCGTCCAGGAGCGTGCTGACCGCCTCCACGCCGTCGACGAGGAGCAGGATCCGCGGCCCGGTAACGGAACGGCCGCCCGACCGCCGGGCCGCGATCTCCTGCGCGAGCCGGTCCACCAGTCGGACGGTCCGCAGCGCGTCCTCGCCGCAGACCACCGTCCCGCAGTGCGGCAGCCGGGACGCCTCCGCGCCCAGCGCGCCCGCGCCGGCCTCGAGGACGTGGACGTGCAGGTCCTCGGGCCCGAACCGGCTGACCGCCTCCCCGAGCACCGTCCGGAGCAGGGTCGATCGTCCGCTGCGCGGGCCCCCGATGGCGAGCCACGTGCCGCCCTCCGCGAGGTCCAGCCCGAGTGGGTCCTGTGCTTGCCGGTCCGGGTGGTCGACCAGCCCGATGGCCAGGAAGGCGCGGTCGCCGGCCGGTCCGGGCACGCTCGCGTCGAGCAGGCTCGCGGGCAGTCGGTCCGGGAGCGGGGGGCACCACGGTCGGTGCGGCAGCGATGTCCCGGCGGTGCCGGACCGCCGGGTGAGCGCACGGCACAGCCGGGCGAGGTCGCTGTCGCCGGTCGGGGCCGGCTCGGGAGCGGGGCGGGAACTCATCGGCCAGGTCCACGCGCGCACGGAGACCTGGGTGGTGGCGTCCGCGGGGGCGGGGCCGCCAACCCGGGCGACCTGCAGTGCGGTGGGAGCCCCGCTGCCGGAGCGCAGCCAGGCGCGACCGGGCACCTCGAGGGGAAGATGGGCTGCGTGCGGGGTGCCGAGCACGTCGCGGGACTCGGCCTCGTCGGTCGTGCGCAGGCAGATCCGCAGGCTGCAGTTCGCCCTGATCTCCGGTGACACGACGCCGCTGGGCCGCTGGGTGGCGAGCACGAGATGCACGCCCAACGACCGTCCGCG
>DASQTE010000199.1:0-3998 GCA_035642035.1 Blastococcus sp. | reverse complement strand
GTCGTCGTCGCCCCCGGCGTGCCCGCGGACTGGCGGCCGGACGGCGCGGTCGAGGACGACGGCCGCCCCGCCGTGGCCCTCGCCGATCACGCGGCCACCGTCACCGGCGTCTCCGTCGCGATCGCCGAGACCGGCACCCTGGTCCTCGACGGCAGCCCGCTGTCGGGCCGGCGCGCGATCTCGCTCCTGCCGGACTGCCTGGTCTGCGTCGTCGAGGCGCACCAGGTCGTGGGCGGGGTCCCGGAGGGGCTCGCCCGGCTCGACCCGCTGGCGCCCCTGACCATGATCAGCGGCCCGTCGGCGACCAGCGACATCGAGCTGCAGCGGGTCGAGGGCGTCCACGGCCCGCGGACGCTGGTCGTCGTCCTCGTCGGCTGACGACCGCGGCGCACGCGACTCCGGATGTGGGCCGGTCGGGCGCGGTCAGCGCTCGGGCGGCGTGCCCTGGCCCAACGCGTCGTCGACCGCCGTCTCCCCCGCGGTCCGCACGACGCCGTGGCGCCCGGCGTCCTCGGCCACGCTCGCGGAAGAGCCTTCCTCGTCGTCGTCGGGCCGGGGTGAGGTGCGGGGCTGCTCGGTCATGGTGTCCTCCTCCGGAGGGGTGCGGCGGAACCGTTCGACCATTCCCGGGGCGACCTCACCGGTCGCCGTTCCCACGGCGGCCCACCCCAGGACGATCAGCCAGGATGCCGGCGTCAACGGCCGGCAGCCGAAGAACCGGCTCAGACCCGGCGTCTGGACGACGGCGAACAGCACGGCCAGGGAGCCGGCGGCCGTGGCCAGGACCAGCGGGCTCCGGCGCCCGGCCCACGCCGTCTGGCCCAGCTGCGTGGCGATCAGCGCGGCCAGGCCCATGCTGCTCGCCCGCGCGAACGTGCCGGTGAACCGCCCGGTCGCCCAGGCGCCGGTCGCGCCGACCGTGGTCGCGGCGCCGCGCACCAGCACCATGCGCCGCACCGCGTCGGTGAAGCCGCGCTGCGGCCCGTCGAGCAGCACCGGGGCCAGCGGATGCCCGCGCAACGGGCCCTCGACGTCCTCCACGGCGGCGGCCCGCGGGGTGGAGACGGCCACGGCCAGCGCGGGGAACATGTCGGTGAGCAGGTTGACCAGCAGCAGCTGACGGGTGCCGAGCGGCGCACGCCCGCCGAACACCGTGCCGAGGACCGTGAACGCCACCTCGCCGGCGTTGCCCCCGACGAGCACGGAGACCGCGTCGCGGACGCGGGACCACATGGCGCGCCCTTCCGCGATCGCGTCCACCAGCCGGGTCAGGTCCAGGTCGGTCAGGACGAGGTCAGCGGCGGTGCGGGCAGCCGGTGACTCGGCGCCGGAGACGCCCACCCCGACGTCGGCCAGCCGGATGGCCGCGGCGTCGTTGACGCCGTCCCCGGTCATCGCCAGGGTCGCCCCCGCCCGCCGGAGCGCGGCCACGAGGGTGACCTTCTGCTCCGGGGACAGGCGGGCGAAGACGCCGGCCGTGCGGACCAGCTCTGCCCGCTCGGTGTCCGACGCCCGGGCGAGCTCGGCGCCGGTCACCACCCGGTCGGCGTGCGGGATCCCGGCCTTCGCGGCGATCGCCCCCGCCGTGTCGGGGTGGTCGCCGGTCGCCACGACCACCCGCACGCCCGCGGCGCAGAGCTGCTCGACCGCGGCGACGGAGGACTCCCGGAGCGTGTCGGCCAGACCGACGAAGCCGCGCAGGGTGAGGTCGCGCGCCGCCCCGTCGAGGTCGTCGGGCCGGTCGTCGACGGCCCGGTCGGCGACGGCGAGCACCCGGAGCCCCTCGGCCGCCAGCCCCTGGACCCGCTCGTGGACGCCATCGATCCCCGAGCACCGGTCGAGCACCACCTCGGGCGCGCCCTTCACGACGAGGCGACCGTCGCGCAGCGCTGCGGAGAACCCGCGGTCGGCCGCGAACGGAAGAGCGCACTCCGGGTCGCCGTCCTCGGCGACGTCCCGGGCCGCGGCGGCCTCGGCGACGGCGCGGTCGGTCTCGTGCGCCCGGTCGTCCCCCTCCGCCGCGGCCCCCGCGGCGAGCCGTAGGACGTCGTCCTCGTCCCCGCCGTCGACCGGCACCAGGCGGACGACGCTGAGCCGGTTCTCCGTCAGCGTGCCGGTCTTGTCGAAGCACACGGTGTCCACGCGGCCGAGCGCCTCGAGCACCCGCGCGCTGCGCACGACGGCTCCCCGCCGGGACAGCCGACGGGCGGCGGACTGCTGCGCGACGGTCGCCACGAGCGGCAGCCCCTCGGGCACGGCGGCGACGGCGATGGCCAGCCCGGACCCGACGGCCTCGCGCAGGGGCCGGCCCCACAGCACGCCGAGCAGGGCGACCGCGGCGCCGCCGGCCAGCGTGAGCGGCAGGACCGCCCGGGTCAGCTCGCCGAGCCGCGCCTGGACCCCCGCCGGCGGCGCGGCGCCTCCTGCGGCGCGCGCGGCCCGCCCGGCCTGGGTGGCCTGACCGACCGCGACGACGACGGCACGCCCCCGGCCGGCCACCACCGTCGTCCCGTCGAAGAGCATGCAGGTGCGGTCGGCGACGTCGGCACCGGGCGTGGCCTCGACCCCCTTGCACACCGCGAGCGACTCGCCGGTCAGGTTGGACTCGTCCACCTCGAGGTCGACGACCTCCAGCAGCCGCGCATCGGCCGCCACGACGTCGCCCGGCTCGACCTGCACGACGTCGCCCACCCGCAGTGCACTGCCGGGCACCTCCTCGCGGCCGCCGTCGCTCTCGCGGTGCACCATGATGTCCTGCTCGAGCAGCAGCGACTCCAGTGCCGTCTCGGCGCGCAGCCGCTGGACGCCGCTGATCAGCGCGTTCCCGGCGGTCACGCTGCCCACGAGGATGGCGTCGGTGGACTCCCCCAGGACGGCGGTCGCGGCGGCACCGGTGGCGAGGATCGGGGTCAGGGGGTCGGACAGCTCCGCCGCCACCGTCCGGGCGAAGCGGGCCGGCCCGCGGACGACCGGCAGCGCGGCGACGGCCCGGACCGGCGCCGGGAGCTGCCGCTCGCCGCTCTCCCGCCGGGCGGGCAGCTCACCCAGTCGCCCGAGGACGTCGTCGGCGTCCAGCGCGTGCCACGGGGTGTGCACCGACGGCGGGGGCGCCGGTCGCCGGGCCCCGCGCAGGGCGGCCACCGCGCCGTCGACCATGGCGTAGGTGGTCGCGGTCTTGCCGGGCGCGGTGGCCTTGGCCTGGCCGTAGCGCGCGCTGCCGACGGCCGCGAGGAGGGCGCCGAGGACGTTGCCCGTCAGCGCGGTGCCGGCCGCGCGCCGGCTGACGGCGCGCGCAGTGGTGGTCAGGGCGACCAGCCGGCAGGCATCGGCGAGTCCCGACGGCGTGACGAGGTCCGCCCCCCAGGCCGGGGCGCGGCCCTCCAGCACCGGTGCGACACCCACGTCGGCGGCCAGGAGCGCGGGGCCGTCGGTGGCCGAGACGACGAGCACCCCCCGGCCGTCGGCCTGGAGCCGGCGGACGGTGTCCGCCAGGGCCTCGTCCACGGGTGTCACCTCGTCGGCGGCGCCGGCGATCTCCCGCGTGCCGACGTGCGCCGAGATCACCAGCCGGTGGCCCTCCTCGCCGGCAGCGGTGAGCAGGGCCTCGGCGTGCGGGTCGAGCTCCTTGGCGACCGTCACGTGCCCGACCCGGCGGCGACCCTGCAGCAGCGTCCGGACCTGGCCGCCCGGGACCTCCGGGGACTCGCGTCCCGGCGCCAGTCGCAGCCTCGCCCCGTCCCGGCCGTCCCCGTCGCCCGGCCCGGTGGAGCCGAGCAGCCGGGCGGCGGCGGTCCACACCGCCGCGGCGTCCCACCCGTCGGCGTCCGCCTCGGCGTCGATCACCACCGGTGGGCCGGTGCACAGCGCGGCGGCGTCGACGAGGACGGTGTCGATCCGGTCGAGCCGGCGGTAGGCGGAGCCGTCCATCGGCAGGACGCCGCGTCGGCACAGCAGGATGTCGAGGGCGGCCGCGAACGACTCGCGGCCCTGCAACGCCG
>DASQTE010000198.1:0-18862 GCA_035642035.1 Blastococcus sp. | reverse complement strand
GGGCCCGCCGTCGCGTCGGGAGGGCAGGCCGGGAAGGCCGGGCAGGGATGAGCGTCTGCACCGGGGGCGGTGGCGCGCAGCGCCCCCCGGATGCGACATCATGCGGCAAGCCGGATCACGCGGGCGTGGAGCCGGCAGGGCCGGTGCGATGGTCGACCCCGTCGTCACCGATGGAGAGAGTGGACGTGCGCCGCGCACCCGTGGCCGCACACGAGCGAGAGGCCCACCATGGCCGCATCACGAGTGACCGGGGACGGTCCGCCCCCGGCCGGGGAGACCTACGCCGTCGAGCTGCGCGGCATCACCAAGCGCTTCCCGGGCGTCGTCGCCAACCGCGACATCGAGTTGCGCGTGCGCCGCGGCGAAGTGCACGCGATCGTCGGTGAGAACGGCGCGGGCAAGTCGACGCTGATGAAGACCCTCTACGGCATGCACCGCCCCGACGAGGGCGAGATCCTGCTCGACGGCCGGGGGGTGCACTTCCGCAGCCCGGGCGACGCCATCGCCGCCGGGATCGGCATGGTGCACCAGCACTTCATGCTCGCCGACAACTTCACGGTCCTCGAGAACATCGTGCTGGGCAGCGAGCCCACCAAGGGCGGCCGGCTGGACCGCGCCGAGGCGCGACGCCGGATCGTGGAGATCTCCGACCGCTACTCCCTCGACCTCGAGCCGGACGACCTGGTCGAGGACCTCGGCGTCGGGGACCGGCAGCGCGTGGAGATCGCCAAGGTCCTCTATCGCGGTGCCCGCACCCTGATCCTCGACGAGCCGACCGCCGTCCTGGTGCCGCAGGAGGTCGACGAGTTGTTCGGCAACCTCGCAGAGCTCAAGCGCGAGGGGCTGACCGTCATCTTCATCTCGCACAAGCTCGACGAGGTCCGCCGCGTCACCGACTCGATCACCGTCATCCGCCGTGGCACCACCGTAGGGACGGCGGACCCGCGGACGACGACGGTCAAGCAGCTCGCCGAGATGATGGTCGGCTCCGAACTGCCGACCCCTGAGACCCGCAGCTCGACCGTCCGCGACGAGGTCGTGCTGCGGCTCGAGCACGTCACCGTCGCCGCCGTGACCGGGCGCCCGCTCGTCGATGACGTGAGCCTGCGCGTCCGCCAGGGGGAGGTCGTGGGGATCGCCGGCGTGGAAGGAAACGGGCAGGCCGAGCTGGTCGACGCGATCATGGGTCTGCGCCCACTGGCCGGGGGTGTCCTGTGGCTGGGTGACGAGGACGCCACGACCTGGTCCACCCGAGCCCGCCGCGAGGCCGGCGTCGGCTTCATCCCCGAGGACCGGCACCGGCAGGGGATGTTGCTGGATGCCCCGCTCTGGGAGAACCGGATCCTCGGCCACCAGACACGTCCCCCGGCGGTGAAGGGCTGGTTCATCGACCGGCGCGGCGCCCGCTCGGACACCGAGCGGATCATGCGCGAGTACGACGTCCGCGCCCCGGGGCCGGACACGCTCGCCGTCGCCCTCTCCGGTGGCAACCAGCAGAAGCTGATCGTGGGCCGCGAGATGAGCGCCGCTCCGCGCCTGCTGGTAGCGGCCCACCCCACCCGCGGGGTCGACGTCGGCGCCCAGTCCGTCATCTGGGAGCTGCTCAAGGACGCCCGCGCCGAGGGGCTGGGGATCGTCCTCGTCTCCGCCGACCTGGACGAGCTGATTGGGCTGTCCGACACGCTGCACGTGATGCTGCGGGGGGCGCTCGTGGCCACGCTCGACCCGAGCAGGGTCACCCCGGAGGAACTCGGTGGCTACATGACGGGCGCCCGGTCCACGGCAGGTGCGGCGTGAACCGGCTCCGGCGCACCGGCCTCGCCCTGCTTGGGCCGGGCCTCGCCATCGTCGTCGCGCTGATCATCTTTGCCATCGTCATCCTGCTGATCGGGGAGGACCCGATCGCCGCGCTGCAGGTCATGACCGACCTGGGCGATTCGCCGTCGCAGCAGGTGCAGTCGATCGTGGTGATCATCAACCGCGCGGTCCCGCTGTTCCTGGCCGGGCTCGCGGTGGCCATCGCCTTCCGGATGGGGCTGTTCAACATCGGGGTCGAGGGCCAGTACCGGCTCGCCACGATCCTCGCGGCCGCGGTCGGGGCCGCCGTCACGCTGCCCGCGCCGCTGCACGTCCTGCTGATCGTCGTCGTGGCGGTGCTGGTCGGCGCGCTGTGGGCCGGGATCGTGGGTGTGCTCAAGGTGACCCGCGGGGTGAGCGAGGTGATCAGCTCGATCATGCTCAACTTCGTAGCCCTGGGCACCGCCTCGTTCCTGCTCACCGGCCCCCTCCAGGGCAGCGGTGAGGGCGAGTCCATCGTGACGACCAGGACGATCCCCGAGTCCGGGTGGTTCCCCGGCCTCAACGGGATCCTCACCGGTCTTGGACTGGCCGAGCCGCGCTCGGAGCTCTACGGCTTCCTGCTGGTCGCCGTCGTCGTGGGTGTCGCGATCGCAGTGCTGCTCAAGCGCACGCGTTTCGGCTTCGACCTGCGGGCCACCGGCCTGTCGCCGTCGGCCGCCACGGCCAGCGGCGTCGACGCCCGCGGCATGGTGATCAAGACGATGTTGCTCTCGGGGGCCGTCGCAGGGCTGATCGGGCTGCCCGACCTGCTCGGCGACACCCACGAGTTCGGGACGGAGTTCACCGCCAATCTCGGCTTTCTCGGGATCGCGGTGGCCTTGCTCGGCCGCAACAACCCTCTTGGCATCGCCTTCGCGGCTCTGCTCTTCGCGTTCCTCGACCGGGCCGCGCTGCCGCTGCAGTTCGCGGACATCCCCTCCTCGGTGGTCACGATCATCCAGGGCACGATCGTGCTCGCCGTCGTGATCGCCAACGAGATCGCCCGACGGCTGGCGCTGCGCTCCGCCGAGCGCGCGGGTGCCGGCGCGGCCGGCCCGGCCGGCGGTGGTGACGGAGGAGGCGGGAGCCCGCCAGGGGGCGGTCCGGACGGCGGGCAGCGCATCCACACCGGGGTCCCCGGCGAGCCGCAGGGAGTGCAGTCGTGAGCAGCGTCGCCGAGACGCGGCCGAGCCGTGGCCCCTTGACCGACCTGCTGACCGGGGGCGGCCGCGGGCGCCGGATCCTGTGGCTGGTCGTCGGGGTGTTCCTGCTGATCTCCGCCGTGCGGCTGATCTCCGGCGAGCAGGCACTGACGGCCTCGCCGACCTTCGCCGCGGCATTGCTGCTGGCGGTGCCGATCGCGCTCGTGGCCCTCGGGGGCCTGTTCTCCGAGCGGGCCGGCGTGGTGAACATCGGCCTCGAGGGGATGATGATCCTGGGCACCTGGGGGGCCGGCTGGGCCGGCTACCAGTGGGGCTGGGGCGCCGCCGTGCTCGGCGGCGTCCTCTTCGGCGCCGTCGGCGGGCTGCTGCACGCGATCGCCACGGTCACGTTCGGTGTCGACCACGTGGTCTCGGGTGTGGCCATCAACATCCTGGCCGTGGGCATCGTCCGGTTCCTGTCCGAGCTGATCTACATCGACAACCCGGCCGGTGGCGGGGCCGCTCAGTCGCCCCCGTTGTCGAGCCGGCCACCGGACTTCTCCCTGCCGGTGCTGTCTTCCGGTCCTGACCTGCTCGGTGCGCTCGAGGACCGCCACTGGTTACTGGTCAGCGACGTCGCCGGGCTGCTGCGCGGGCTGACGGCCGAGGTCGGCGTCCTGACGCTGATCGCGGTGCTGATGATCCCGGCGGCATACCTCATCCTCTGGCGGACGGCGTTCGGCCTGCGGCTCAGGTCGTGCGGCGAGAACCCGGCGGCCGCCGACTCGCTCGGCGTGCCGGTCTACCGGCTGAAGTACATCGCGGTGCTCATCTCCGGGTCGCTCGCCGGGCTCGGCGGTGTGTTCCTCGTGTTCATCGCCAACATCTACCGCGAGGGGCAGACCGGCGGGCGTGGGTTCATCGGCCTCGCCGCGCTCATCTTCGGCAACTGGCGGCCGGGTGGCCTCGCGGCGGGCGCCGGCGTGTTCGGGTTCGCCGACGCCCTGCAGTTGCGCAGCCGGACGGCGGTGGTCGCGCTCCTGCTGCTCGTCGCCGTCCTCCTCGTGGCGGTGGCGGTCTCGCAAGCGCGGCAGCGGGCCGTCCTGCCGGCCGTCATCGCGATGGTGTTCGCGGTGGCCTCCTTGATCGGCTACGTGACCATCGACCGCCTTCCCGAGGGCATCGTCTTCTTCACGCCGCACCTCACGACGCTGCTGGTGCTCTCACTCGCGTCCCAGCGGCTGCGACCGCCCAAGGCCGACGGCCTGGTCTACCGACGAGGAGAGAACTAGTGACCCGTCCTCAGCCCGACTGGGACGCCCTGCGGGCGGCCGCCCGCGAGGCGATGACGCACGCGTACGTGCCGTACTCGAGGTTCCCCGTCGGGGTGGCCGGGCTCGTGGACGACGGCCGCGTCGTGACCGGCTGCAACGTGGAGAACGCCTCCTACGGGTTGGGCCTGTGCGCCGAGTGCGGGATGGTCAGCGACCTCGCCCGCACCGGCGGCGGCCGGCTCGTGGCCGTGGCGTGCGTCGGCGGGGACGGGCAGCCGCTCATGCCCTGCGGGCGCTGCCGGCAGCTGCTGTGGGAGCACGGGGGAGCGGACATGCTCATCGAGACGGTGTCGCTGGGCATCGTGCCGATGCGCGAGGTGCTGCCGGACGCCTTCGGGCCCGAGGACCTCGTCGCCGCGGCGGAGCGGGGTCAGGGCTGATGGACGCGATCGACGTCCTCCGGACGAAGCGGGACGGCGGGCAGCTCACGCCCGAGCAGATCCGCTGGGTCATCGGCGCCTACACCGACGGCGCGGTCCCGGACGAGCAGATGAGCGCCCTGCTCATGGCGGTGTTCTTCCGGGGCATGACGCCGGGCGAGCTGGCCGTGTGGACCCAGGCGATGATCGACTCGGGCGAGCGCAAGGACCTCTCCTCGCTCGGCCGGCCCACCGCCGACAAGCACTCCACCGGCGGCGTGGGGGACAAGATCACGCTGCCGCTGGCGCCGCTCGTCGCCGCGTGCGGCGTCGCCGTCCCGCAGCTGTCCGGCCGGGGCCTCGGCCACACCGGCGGCACGCTGGACAAGCTCGAGGCCATCCCGGGCTGGCGGGCCGACGTGCACGAGGAGGCCTACCTCCGCCAGCTGCGCGAGGTGGGCGCGGTGATCTGCGCGGCCGGCAACGACCTCGCGCCCGCCGACAAGAAGCTCTACGCGCTGCGGGACGTCACCGGCACCGTGGAGTCGATCCCGCTGATCGCCAGCTCGATCATGAGCAAGAAGATCGCCGAGGGCGCCGACGCGCTGGTGCTCGACGTGAAGACCGGCTCCGGGGCGTTCATGAAGGACCCGGACGCCTCCCGGGAGCTGGCCCGCACGATGGTCGGTCTCGGCGAGAAGGCGGGGGTGCTGACCGTCGCGCTGGTGACGGCGATGGACCGGCCGCTGGGCCGGGCGGCCGGCAACGCCGTCGAGGTCGCCGAGTCGGTCGAGGTGCTGGCCGGCGGCGGTCCGGCCGACGTCGTCGAGCTCACGCTGGCGCTGGCCCGGGAGATGCTGGCCGGTGCCGGCCGCGACGACGTCGACCCCGCCGACGCGCTGGCCGACGGCCGCGCGATGGACGTGTGGCGGCGGATGATCGCCGCGCAGGGCGGTGACCCGGACGCCCCGCTGCCGAGGCCGGCCGAGACCCACGTGGTGACGGCCCCGGCCACCGGCACGCTGACCCGGCTCGACGCGTACTCCCTCGGCGTCGCGGCCTGGCGCCTCGGCGCCGGGCGGGCCCGCAAGGAGGACCCGGTGTCCGCCGCGGCCGGCGTCGTCTGGACCGCCGGGGTGGGGGAGCAGGTGACCGCCGGCCAGCCGCTGCTCGAGCTGCAGACCGACGACCCGTCGCGCATCCCGCGCGCGCTGGAGGCGCTCGAGGGTGCCATCGGCGTCGACGGCGGCGAGCAGCCCCTGCCGCTGATCCTGGACCGCGTCACCGCCTAGTCCTGTCGCGCCGAGTGGGCCCCGGACGGGTCCGCGCAGGCGTGACGCAACGGCTCCGCGGACGGGCACGGCACCTGGCCGCGGTGCGGCCCGGAGGGTCGCGAGAGTCATGGGGGACACTGACTTCTCGTGACCAGCACTCCGACGGCGGCGACGGCCGTGCACGACGGGTCGACGTCCCCCGTGGATCCGGATGCCGCGATCTCGATCCGCGGCCTCGTGAAGCGGTACGGCGACTTCGTCGCCGTCGACGGGCTGGACCTCGACATCCGCCGCGGTGAGATCTTCGCCCTCCTCGGACCCAACGGGGCCGGCAAGACGACGACGGTCGAGATCTGCGAGGGCTACCGCGCGCCGGACGCCGGCGTGGTCCGCGTGCTCGGCGAGGACCCGGCCACGGGCGGGCGTCGCTGGAAGGCCCGGCTGGGCATCGTGCTGCAGTCGGGCGCCGGTGACAGCCAGCTGACCTGCCGCGAGCTGCTGCAGGCCCAGGCCTCCTACTTCCCCGACCCGCGCGACCCCGACGAGGTCCTCGCGCTCGTGGGGCTCACCGAGAAGGCGAGGTCGCGGGGGAGGACGCTCTCCGGCGGTCAGCGTCGCCGGCTGGACGTCGCCCTCGGCATCGTCGGCCGCCCGACGCTGCTCTTCCTCGACGAGCCGACGACCGGCTTCGACCCCGAGGCGCGGCGCCAGTTCTGGTCGCTCATCAGGTCGCTGCGCGAGCTGGGCACCACGATGCTGCTCACCACGCACTACCTGGACGAGGCGGAGGCCCTCGCCGACCGGGTGGGGGTGATCGCCCGCGGCCGGCTGGTCGAGGTCGCCGTCCCGTCGACCCTCGGCGGCCGCGAGACCGCCCCGGCGGTCGTCAGCTGGCACGAGCACGGCGTGCGCCGCAGCGAGGCCACCCTCGCGCCGACCGCGTTCGTCCGCGAGCTGGCCGCCCGGTTCGACGGCGAGATCCCGGAGCTCGTGGTGGCCCGTCCCACCCTCGAGGACGTCTACCTGCGGATGATCGGGGACCGGTCGTGACCACCACGGAGAAGGACGGCGACGTCGCGCTGCCCACCCTCGCGACCGTCTATCGGACGCGCGCCTCGGTGGAGCTCAAGGAGTTCTTCCGGCAGCGGGAGTCGGTCGTCTTCACCCTGGCGTTCCCGGTGATCCTCCTCGTGGTGTTCGGCGCCGTCCTGGACTACGACATCGGCGGCGGGGTCACCTTCACGCAGTACTTCATGGCCGGGATCGTCGCCGCCGGCATCCTCGGCGCGAGCCTGCAGAACATGGCGATCAGCATCGCCACCGAGCGGTCCGACGGGACGCTGAAGGGCCTGTACGGCACGCCCATGCCGAAGAGCGCCTACTTCGTGGGCAAGATCGTCCAGGTCCTCGCCGTCACGGTGCTCATCGTGGTCATCCTGCTCGCCGTCGGGTCCCTGGCCTACGGCGTCGACCTGCCGTCCGGCAGTGACTGGCTGACGTTCCTCTGGGTCACGGCCCTGGGCTCGGCGGCCTGCACCCTGCTGGGCATCGCGGTCTCCAGCCTGGCGAAGAACGGCCGGTCGGCGTCGGCCATGGTCACCCCGATCGCCCTGGTCCTGCAGTTCATCTCCGGGGTGTTCTTCCAGTTCAGCCAGGTGCCGGTCTGGATGCAGACGATCGCCGCGTTCTTCCCGCTGAAGTGGATGGCCCAGGGGCTGCGGTCGGTGTTCCTCCCCGACTTCCTCGCGGCGCAGGAACCGGCGGGCTCGTGGGAACTGGGCAGGGTCGCGCTCGTCCTCTCGCTGTGGTGCGTCGCCGGGCTGCTGCTCTGTGTGGGCACTTTCCGCTGGCAGGACCGCGGATCGGGCTGAGCTAGGTTTCCCGGGTGCCTGCACCGCTGAACGCCGGGAACGTCGCCCGCGCCCCCAAGGTCCTCCTGCACGACCACCTGGACGGCGGACTGCGCCCGCAGACGGTCCTCGAGCTGGCCGACGAGCACGGCTACCGCGGACTGCCCGCCTCCGACGCCGACGGCCTCGCCGCCTGGTTCCGGCAGGCGGCCGACTCGGGCTCCCTGGTGCGGTACCTGGAGACCTTCGCGCACACCGTCGGCGTGATGCAGCAGCCCGAGGCGATCCACCGGGTCGCCCGCGAGTGCGCGCTCGACCTGGCCGCCGACGGCGTCGTCTACGCCGAGGTGCGGTTCGCGCCCGAGCTGTCGACCACCCAGGGCCTCGCCATCGAGGACGTCGTCGAGGCGATGGTCGACGGCTTCTCCGTGGGGAGCAGGGAGGCCGGCGAGGCGGGTTCGCCGATCCGGGTGGGCGCTCTCCTCTGCGCGATGCGGCAGGCCGACCGCTGGGACGAGGTCGCCGGCCTGGTGGTCCGGTACCGCGACGACGGCGTCGTCGGCTTCGACCTGGCCGGGCCCGAGATCGGCTTCCCGCCGGACCGGATCCCCTCCGCCATCGGCATGCTGGTCGGCGCCCGCGCCCACCGCACCGTCCACGCGGGCGAGGCGGCCGGCATCGACAGCATCCGCGCCGCGCTGGACGGCGCGCACGCCGAACGGCTGGGCCACGGCGTCCGCATCGCCGACGAGGTGGGCGCCGACGGCACCCTCGGGCCGGTGGCGCAGCGGGTGCTCGACGAGCAGGTGGTCCTCGAGATCGCGCCGTCGTCGAACGTGCAGACCGGCGCCTACCCGTCGCTGGCCGAGCACCCGGTGGACCGGCTGCACCGGCGGGGCTTCGCCGTCACGCTCAACACCGACAACCGGCTCATGAGCGGCGTCTCGGTCAGCGGCGAGGTGGCGGCCGTCGCCAGCACCTTCGGCTGGTCCTGGGACGACGTCCGGACGGTCACCGAGCGTGCGCTGGCCGCCGCCTTCATCAGCGACGGGGACCGGAAGCGGCTGCTCGAGCAGCTCGTCCGGCCCGGGTACGCCGCCCTCCAGGCCTGACGGAGGGTGACGGCAGCCACCCCCTCCGCGGGAATCACCGCAGCATCCGCGCTGCTACCGTAGGCGTACCGGCACAAGGCCGGTCATCCTCCCGGGCGGTTTGTCCGGGCACGAGCGCATCCGTGCAGATCCCGCGTTCCATCCCTGGGCGCAGACGATCGCCAAGTGAGGACGCCGGTACCTGACGGTGCTCCTCCTCTTTCACGGGACGCGCTCCGAGCAGTATCGGAGCCCCACCCCGCATGACGTTGGTCCACCCTGTCTCGTTCGAGTCGAACGCTGTTCAGAACACCACTGAGAACACCACCACCGAGAACGCCGTCGAGGCCCCGACCGGCCCGACGTTCCACGAGCTGGGCCTTCCCCAGCCGCTCGTCACGGCCCTCGAGCGCCGCGGCATCCACCGCCCGTTCGCCATCCAGACGTCGGCCCTGCCCGACGCCCTGGCCGGCCGCGACGTGCTCGGCAAGGCCGCCACGGGCTCGGGCAAGACGCTGGCCTTCGGCCTGCCGCTGCTCGCCCGCATCGGCGCCGAGGTGAAGCAGGGCCGCCGCGCCCCGCGCGGGCTGGTCCTCGTGCCCACCCGTGAGCTGGCCCAGCAGGTGCACGACAACCTCGCGCCGCTCGGCCAGGCGACCGGTGTCCAGCTCGCCACCGTCTACGGCGGCGCGCCCATGTACCGGCAGATCCAGCAGCTGCGCCGCGGTGTCGACGTCATCATCGCCACCCCGGGCCGGCTGCAGGACCTGATCAACCAGGGCGAGGCCACCCTTTCCGAGGTCGTCATCACCGTCCTCGACGAGGCCGACTTCATGGCCGATCTGGGCTTCCTCCCTGTCGTCAAGGAGCTGCTCGACCAGACCGACCGCAACGCCCAGCGGCTGCTGTTCTCGGCCACCCTGGACGGCGAGGTGGACACCCTGGTCCGCCGCTACCTCAAGGACCCGGCCCGGCACGAGGTCAAGCGCGCCGGCGACGACGCGCCGCCGGCCGAGCACCTGGCCTTCAGCCTCGCCTTCCGCGACAAGCTGCAGGTGGCCACCGAGCTCGCCGGCCGCCCCGGCCGGACGATCGTGTTCGCCCGCACCCAGCTCGGCGTGGACCGGCTGGCGGAGAACCTGAAGGCCGCCGGCATCAACGCCGAGGCCATCCACGGTGGGCTGCCCCAGTCCGCGCGCAAGCGCGCCCTGGAGGAGTTCACCGACGCCCGGTCCCCGGTCCTCGTGGCCACGGACGTCGCGGCCCGCGGCATCCACGTCGACGACGTCTCGCTGGTCCTGCACTACGACCCGCCGACGGACGCCAAGACCTACCTGCACCGCTCGGGCCGCACCGCCCGCGCGGGTGCCGCCGGTGTCGTCGTCTCGCTGCTCCTGCCCGACCAGGTGGGCCAGTCCAAGCGACGGTTCCGCACGGCCAAGGTGGACCCGGCGATCGACCGGATCCGTCCCGGTGACCAGGCGATCCTCGACCTGGTCGCGAAGGGCGTCCCGGTGGAGCCCAAGGAGCGCACCCAGCGCGACATGCGCCGCGGCGGCGGTGGCCCCGGCGGCCGCCCGCGTCGTGACGGCGACCGTCCCACCGGTGGTCACCGTGGCGGCCCGCGTCGCTCGTTCGGCGACAAGCCGCGGCCGGCCGGTGAGCGGTCCTCCGGCGAGCGCTCGTACGGCTCGGGTGAGCGCTCGTACGGCGACCGCTCGCAGCGGTCCGGCGGGCGGCCCGGCCGCCCGTCGCGCTACGGCAACTGACACCAGCACGAACTGACAGCGGCCGGTCCCGGGATCCCCGGGGCCGGCCGCTCTCGTCGGTCAGCTGCGGAAGACCAGCGCCCCGCTGATCTGGGTGACGACCTCGTCCCACTGCCGGCGCAGCTCGCCGGCGTCCTCCTGGCGCAGCGGGGCCGTCGGGTCGCTCTCGCCGCGGGCGACCGTGCGACCCAGCGCGGACGACGGCGCGAGCAGCTCGTCGACCCGGGTGAGGCCCGCGTACTCGGCGAGGTCGCGGGCACCCTCGACCGGCTGGGCGAAGGCCTGGTGGTCGACCAGCCCGGCGGCGCCGTCGGCCACCTCGGAGAGGACCTCGGTCAGCTCGGTGAGGTCGTAGCGGTCCTGGTCGGCCGGCAGCGGCGGGACGTCGGTGTCGGCGACCTCCGGCCACGAGGCGATCTCCGTGAGGTCGTGGTCCTCGTTGCCCTTGCAGAAGCGGGCGAGCTCCTCGGGGCCGTCGAAGAGGAACACCTCGCCGTCGCGGCCGAGGAACCGGGCGACGTCCTCGACGTAGCAGCGCAGGGTGACCCCGGCGCCCTCCGGGACGACGACCTCGACCGGCAGGATCCCGACCGACTCCCAGAACGCCCCGGCCTTCGCCACCTCGGCGGGGGAGGCGCTGATCCGGCCGCCACGGGCGATCGTGCGCACCGGCGCGGCCACGGCGCTCTCGGTGTCGTCGTCGACGAGGACGACGTCGTCCGGGACGTCGTCCGGGTCGACGTCCTCGACCTCGGACGCCGGCGGGTAGTCCTCGACCGTGGCCGAGCCGGCGCCGGTCCAGTCGAAGTGCTCGTTGAGCTCCTCGACGACGTCCTCCCACAGGTCGTCGAGGACCCCGCCGACACCGACCCAGGCGTCCTCGCCCGAGCGGCCGACGAAGGCGTCGACGCCCAGGCCCAGGGACCCGATCTCCGGCTTCGCGGCGAGCTCGGCGACGGCCTCGAACTGGCTCTCGACGTCCTCGTCCTCGTCGTCCTCGCTGCCGCTGGTGTCCAGGCACTCGGCCAGCCGGCTGACGATGTCGATGGTCGCGGCCAGCTCCTCGACCGCCCAGCGGTCGGGGTTCTCGGCGGCGATGTCGTAGACCCCGTCGAGGTCGTACCGGTGGTCGTCGTCGGGCGTCAGGTCCTCGGCGCCGAGGCCGGCGACGACCGGCCACACGGGGTGGTCGGCGAGGTCGTGGTCGGTGCTCGTCCGGCAGAACGCCGCGAGCGCCGCGGGGGTCGGGAAGAGGTGCACCTTGGCCGTGTCGTCCTCGGTGGTGCCGAGGAACGCCTGCCACTCCTCGCCGTCCTCCTCCCACGGCGGAGCCCACAGGGTGTAGCCGGTGCGGTCATCGAGGGTGAGGGCGATCGGGACGATGCTGGGCCTGGCCACGGGCACACCCTCTCAGATGAAGGACCCCGTCCTCCCCTCCCCTCGGGGGAGGACCCCTGCCCCCCGAGACTCGCAAGCTCGCCTCGAGACCCTGCAGGGAGCCTGCCGGGACGTGGCCTCACACTCCGATCGGGTGCCACACCGTCTTCGTCTCGAGGAACGGCGTCATCCGCGACAGGCCGGGGTCGGCCGTCCAGTCCGGCTCCTGGGCCGGTGTGCGCAGGACCCGCTTCACCGTTCCGGCGGCCTCCCGCTCGAACTCCATCGCGCGGCCGGCCGGTGCGCCGGTGAGGTCGATGGCGTCGACGTCGGCGTGCTCGGCCAGCCAGGTGCCGAGCTCCTCGGCGTCGCCGGTGAGCAGGTTGACGGTGCCGCCCGGGACGTCGCTGGTCGCCAGGACCTCGGCGAGGGCGACGGCCGGCAGGGGGCGCTCCTTCGATGTCACGACGACGGCGGTGTTGCCGCCGGCGAGGACCGGTGCCAGGACGCTGACCAGGCCGAGCAGGGACGACTGCTGCGGCGCGAGGACGGCGACGACGCCGGTCGGCTCGGGCATCGAGAAGTCGAAGTACGGGCCGGCCACGGGGTTCGCCCCACCGAGCACGGCGGCCAGCTTGTCGGTCCAGCCCGCGTACCAGACCCAGCGGTCGATGGCGGCGTCGACGGCGGCGCGGGCCTTCGACTGGGACAGCCCCTCGCCGGCGGCCACCTCCTCGCAGAACTGGACGTGCCTGCCCTCCATGACCTCGGCGACGCGGTAGAGCACCTGGCCGCGGTTGTAGGCGGTCATGCCCGACCACGTGCCGAAGGCGCCGCGGGCGGCGACGACGGCGTCCCGGGCGTCCTTGCGGGAGGCCCAGGCGGCGTTGGCCAGGAAGTGCCCCTTCGCGTCGGTCACCTCGTAGGTGCGCCCCGACTCGGAGCGCGGGAAGGCCCCGTTGACGTAGAGCTTGTAGGTCTTGCGGACGGCCAGCCGGTCGCTGCTCATCAGGCGTCGTTCCCCTTCAGGTAGGCGGCGAGGCCGTGCCGGCCGCCCTCGCGGCCGTAGCCGGACTGCTTGTAGCCGCCGAAGGGCGACGTGGGGTCGAACTTGTTGAAGGTGTTGGCCCAGACCACACCGGCCCGCAGCTGGTTCGCGATCTTGAGGATCCGCGAGCCCTTCTCCGACCAGATGCCGGCCGAGAGCCCGTAGGTGGTGTTGTTGGCCTTGGCGACCGCCTCGTCGGGCGTGCGGAAGGTGAGCACGGACAGCACCGGACCGAACACCTCGTCGCGGGCGATGCGGTGGGCGGGGGAGACCCCGGTGAACACCGTCGGCGGGAACCAGAAGCCGCGATCGGGCAGGTCGCACGCCGGCTGCCAGCGCGTGGCGCCCTCGGCCTCGCCGTAGTCGCTCAGCTCGCGGATGCGGGCCAGCTGCTCGGCGGAGTTGATGGCGCCGATGTCGGTGTTCTTGTCCAGCGGGTCGCCGACGCGCAGCGTGCCGATGCGCCGCTGCAGCGAGGCGATGACCTCGTCGTGGATCGACTCCTGCACGAGCAGCCGGGAGCCGGCGCAGCAGACGTGACCCTGGTTGAAGAAGATGCCCTGGACGATGCCCTCGACGGCCTGGTCGATCGGGGCGTCGTCGAAGACGATGTTGGCAGCCTTGCCGCCGAGCTCCAGGGTGAGCTTCTTGCGGGTGCCGGCGACGGCGCGGGCGATCTGCTTGCCCACCTCGGTCGACCCGGTGAACGCCACCTTGTCGACGTCGTCGTGCTCGACCACCGCGCGGCCGGTGTCCCCGGCGCCGGTGACGATGTTGACCACGCCCGGGGGTAGGTCGGCCTGGCGGCAGACCTCGGCGAACAGCAGCGCGGTCAGCGGGGTGGTCTCGGCCGGCTTGAGGACGACGGTGTTGCCGGTCGCCAGCGCCGGCGCGACCTTCCACGCGAGCATCAGCAGCGGGAAGTTCCACGGGATGACCTGGGCGGCCACCCCGAGCGGCCGCGGACCCGGCCCGAGACCAGCGTGGTCGAGCTTGTCGGCCCATCCGGCGTGGTAGAAGAAGTGCGCCGCCGCCAGCGGGACGTCGACGTCGCGCGACTCCCGGATCGGCTTGCCGTTGTCCAGCGACTCCAGGACGGCGAACTCGCGCGAGCGCTCCTGCAGCAGCCGCGCGATGCGGAACAGGTACTTGCTCCGGTCGGCCGGGCGCATCGGGCCCCAGACGCGGGTGAACGCGCGGCGGGCGGCCGCGACGGCGCGATCGACGTCGGCGTCGCTGCCGGAGGAGATCTCGGTGAGGACCTCCTCGCTGGCCGGGTTGACGCTCTTGAAGGAGTCACCCGTGCCGTCGACGAACTCACCGTCGATGAACAGGCCGTAGGACGGCGCGATGTCGACGATCGACCGCGACTCCGGGGCGGGGGCGTACTCGAAGGGTGCGCGCGTGCTGCTGGTCATGTCGGGTCAGTCCACCGTCACGTAGTCGGGGCCGGAGTAGTGCCCTGTGCGCAGCTTCTGGCGCTGCAGCAGGAGGTCGTTGAGCAGGCTGGAGGCGCCGAAGCGGAACCAGTCGGGGTCGAGCCAGTCGGCGCCGACGGTCTCGTTGATCAGCACGAGGTGCTTGATCGCGTCCTTCGTCGTCCGGATGCCGCCGGCGGGCTTGAAGCCGATCTGGCGGCCGGTAGCGGCCCGGAAGTCGCGGACCGCCTCGAGCATCACCAGGCTGACCGGGAGGGTCGCGGCCGGGTTCACCTTGCCGGTGGAGGTCTTGATGAAGTCGCCGCCGGCCAGCATCGCGATCCAGGAGGCGCGGCGGACGTTGTCGAGGGTGACGAGCTCGCCGGTCTCGAGGATGACCTTGAGGTGCGCGGACCCGCAGGCCTCCTTGACGGCGACGATCTCCTCGTAGACGTCCAGGTAGCGGCCGGCGAGGAACGCCCCGCGGTCGATGACCATGTCGATCTCGTCGGCGCCGTTGGCCACGGCGTCCTCCACGTCGGCGATCTTCACTGCGCGGCTGGCCCGGCCGCTCGGGAAGGCCGTGGCGACGGCGGCGACGTGGATGCCGCTGTCACCCAGCGCCTCGCGCGCGACGCCGGCCAGGTCGCCGTAGACGCAGACGGCCGCCACCTGCGGGCAGCCCGGGTCGCCCGGGTCGGGGCGACGGGCCTTGGCCGCCAGGGAGCGGACCTTGCCCGGGGTGTCGGCCCCCTCGAGCGTGGTGAGGTCGACCATCGAGATGGCGGTGTCGATGGCCCAGGCCTTCGAGGTGGTCTTGATGCTGCGCGTGCCCAGCACGCCGACGCGGGCCTCGGCGCCGACCTGGTCGACGCCGGGGAGCCCGTGCAAGAAGGCGCGGAACGCCGAGTCGGAGCGGGCGACGTCGTCGTACGGCGGGAGCGGCGCCATCAACGCGCGCGCGTCATCGGGCAGCGCGTCGGGATCCAGCAGGTGGGTCATGCCGCCCATTGTCCCCTGTCGGTGGTCGGCGCTCTGCGTCCGCTCACCCGGGATGGGGGAAGCTGCCCGCGCCCGCCCGGAGCGATGTCCCCCAGGTCGACATCCCGGGCCCCGGGATGTCCGCCCCGGGGACAGCACCTCTCGCGACCGGCGCTGCCGATACGGTGTCGCGCGTGCAGCTCACCGTCGTCGACCACCCGTTGGCCCGTGCGCGTCTGACCAGGATGCGCGACGAGCGGACGGACAACGCCATGTTCCGGGCCGCCCTGCGCGAGCTCACCCAGATGCTGGTCTACGAGGCCACCCGCGATCTGACGATCGCCGAGGAGCCGATCCAGACGCCGGTCACCTCGACGACGGGGTACCGCCTCGCCGCGCCGCCGCTCATCGTCCCCGTGCTGCGCGCCGGCCTCGGCATGGCCGACACCGCGCACGGGATGCTGCCCGAGTCGCAGATGGGCTTCGTCGGCCTGGCCCGCAACGAGGAGACCTTCCAGCCCGAGGCGTACATGGCCTCACTGCCCGAGTCGCTGGTCGGCCGCGAGGTCTTCGTCCTCGACCCGATGCTCGCCACCGGCGGTTCGCTGGTGCACTGCTGCGGCCTGCTGACCGCGCGCGGGGCCACCTCGATCACCGTCCTGTGCGCCCTGGCCGCCCCCGAAGGCCTCCGCCGGCTCGAGGAGAGCGGGCTGCCGCTGCGCGTCTACACCGCCAGCGTCGACGAGGGGCTCAACGACAAGGCCTACATCGTCCCGGGCCTCGGCGACGCGGGCGATCGCCAGTTCGGCGCGGTCTGACCATGCGATTCGGCCTCCTGGGCACCGGCTTCTGGGCGAAGGAGGTCCACGCCACCGCACTGGCCGGGCACGACACCGCCGAGCTGGTCGGTGTCTGGGGCCGTGACCTCGCGAAGGCGAAGGCCGTGGGGGCGGAGTTCGAGGTCCCCGGGTTCGCCGACGTCGACGAGCTGTTCGCCCAGGTCGACGCCGTCGCGATCGCGCTGCCCCCGCACGTCCAGGCACCGCTCGCCGAACGCGCGGCCGCGGCGGGCAAGCACCTCCTGCTGGAGAAGCCGATCGCCCTCGACGTCGCCGCGGCCGACCGCGTGGTCGCCGCCGTCCGCGACGCCGGCGTCGCGTCGGTTGTCTTCTTCACCTTCCGGTTCCACGCGCAGACCTCGACCTGGCTGACCCAGGCCGCCCGCACCGAGCTCGCCGGGGGAGCCGGCTCGTGGCTGTCGTCCATCGCCGGCTCGCCGTTCGGCGCCTCGCCGTGGCGGCAGGAGCACGGCGCGCTCTGGGACATCGGCCCGCACGCCCTGTCCCTGTTCCTCCCGGCACTCGGCCCGGTCGTCTCCGTGCAGGCCGGTGCGGGGCTCCGGGACACCGTGCACCTGGTGCTCGCGCACGAATCCGGCGTCGCCTCCACGGTCACGCTCTCGCACACGGTGGCGCCGATGTCGACCGGTATCGAGTTCTTCGTGCACGGGGACGCCGGCCGGCTCGTGCTGCTGCCCGAGACCGGCAGCGCGGTGGAGGCGTTCAGCACCGCCGTCGACGAGCTCACCGCAGCAGCGGTGACCGGCGGCGCCCACCCGTGCGACGTCGCGTTCGGCCGGGACGTCGTCGCGGTGCTCGAGGCGGCCGCACGCGCCCTGGACTCCGGCTGCCGGGAGCCCGTCACCCGCTGACGGTCAGGGCGTCGTCTGCGGCACGTTCGGGCGCCGGACCATGACCGAGAGCAGCATCGTCGTGTCGGTCTGCTGCACGTAGGGGAGCCCGCGCAGGCGGCTGATCACCCGCTCCAGGTGCGGGACGTCGCCGGCGACCACGCGCAGCATCGCGTCCGCGGCGCCCGCGACGGTGAAGGCCTCGACGACCTCCGCCACGTCCTCGAGGTCGGCACGCATCGTGTCGAACGGCACCGTCCCGTTGGTGTACAGCTGGACGACCGCCTCGATCTCCCAGCCCATCGCGTGCGGCTCGACGACGGCGGTGAAGCTCCGGATCGCGCCGTCGCGGACCAGGCGGTCCACGCGCCGCTTGGTGGCGGACGCGGAGAGGCCCACCTCGTCCCCGATCTCGGCGTAGGAGCTGCGGCCGGCCCGCAGCAGGACCCGGAGGATCCGGTTGTCCAGGTCGTCGGAGGTGGGCACGCCGGATGATTGCGTTTCGGCGCTGTGAACGCAACGAACCAGCCGGAAGGCGCTGCGTTTGGCAATGTCCCCGCGCCGCCCGGCCGCCCTACCTTTCTCGCGAGAAGCACCCCGCGACCGAGGAGAACCACCCATGGCCGACCTGTCCCCCGCCGAGGAGCGCGCCCTCGCCGCGATCGACCGCCCGGCCATCGTCGCGTCCCTCGTCGACCTGCTCGCCGTCCCGAGCATCAGCGGCAGCGACGCCGAGTGCGACGTGCAGCACCGGCTGGCCAAGGACCTGCACTCCCTCGGCCTCGACGTCGACCTCTGGTCGATGGACCTCCAGGAGCTGACCGCCGCCGACGGCTTCCCCGGCACCGAGGCGCCCCGGTCGGAGGCCTGGGGCCTGGTGGGCACGCAGGCCGGCGGATCGGACGTGCCGGCGCTGGTGCTGCAGGGCCACGTGGACGTCGTGCCGCCGGGCGATCTGGCCCACTGGCGGACGGCGCCCTTCGAGCCGACCCTCCGGCAGGGGAGGATCCACGGCCGCGGCGCGTGCGACATGAAGGCCGGCGTGGTGGCCAACCTCGCCGCCGTGCGCGCGATCCGCGAGTCCGGGGTGAGCCTGCGGGACGGACTGGCCCTCCACCTGGTGATCGGCGAGGAGGACGGCGGCCTCGGTGCGTTCGGCACGCTGCGCCGCGGGCACACCGGCCACGCCTGCGTGATCACCGAGCCCACCAGCGGCACGCTCGTCACCGGCGCGGCCGGCGCGCTGACGTTCACCTTCGAGGTCCCGGGCGCGGCCACGCACGCGGCCACGCCCTACGCCGGGTCGAGCGCCATCGACTCGTACGTGCGGCTGCACATGGGCCTGCAGTCGCTGCAGGCCGAGCGCAACCGCATCGTCGAGCCGCTGATGCGCGAGTACCCGACGCCGTACCCGCTGGTCATCGGCCGGGTCCAGGCGGGGGACTGGTCGAGCAGCGTGCCCGACCGGCTGGTCGCCGAGGGCCGGCTCGGGCTGCGGATCGACGAGGACCCGGAGGCGGCGCGCGCGGAGCTCGAGTACTGGGTCGGTGTGGTGGCGGAGGCCGACCCGTACCTGCGTGACCACCCGCCCGTCGTCACCTGGTCGGGCGGGCAGTTCGCCGGTGGCGCCTACCCGGCGGGCTACCCGCTGGCGCGCGTCGTGGCCGGGGCGCACGCCGACGTCACAGGC